>NZ_RZQG01000645.1:0-3474 GCF_003998635.1 Mesorhizobium sp. M7D.F.Ca.US.004.03.1.1 | reverse complement strand
GGTTGGCGGGTGCGTTTTTCAGGGCCAGCAGCTGCAACAGCTGGCCGCAGGCAGTGAAGGCACCCGCCATCACCAGCCACAGCAACTGTTTCCCGCTGGGAACGGTGAATGCGGTGGCAGCGGCACCGATGCCGTTGAACAGCAGACCATAGCCGATCAGCACGCCCAGCATGGTGGTGCGCTTTTCCTGCTGGGCCAGCGAACGCATCAGGATGACGCTGGTCGCGGCGAGGAATGCAACCCCGAAAGCGGCAAGGTGGCCGAGATTGAGTTCGCGAAAGCCCGGCCGCACCACCAGCATGACGCCGGCAAAACCGGCAACCACCGCCAGCCAGCGCCAGGGGCCGACCTTCTCCTTGAGGATCAGCGTGGAGAGGATGGTGACGCAGAGCGGCGCCAGGAAGATCAGCGCGTAGGACTCGGCCAGTGGAATGGTGGTGAAGGCGTAGACGCTGAGCACGCCGGACGCGATGCCGGCCCAGGCACGCGCCTGCACAGCCCAAGGCCTCTTGGTGCGCCAGAAATCACGCCAGCGCTCGTCCGCCGGGCGCGTGAAGAAGAGAAAACAGCCGGCAAACAGCGTCGTGAAGAAGCCGATCTCGAAGACCGTGAATTGTCCACCCAGGCTTTTGACAACGGCATCGCTGCCCGAATAGCTTGCGTAGGCGATCAGGGCGAGCAGAATTCCGTTCGTCACGTTGTTCCATTTCCGGGGAGAGAGTGGTTTGAAAATCCTGGCGCTCGGTGCGCATCCGGACGACATCGAGATCTTCATGTTCGGTACGATGGCCGCCTATGCCGCGCAAGGCGCAGAACTCACTTTTGCCATAGCCACGGATGGTGCCAAGGGCGGCAAGAGTGATCCCGTTGTTCTCGCTCGCGTCCGTCGCCAGGAAGCAACGGCCGCGGCCGCGCTGCTCGGGGCGGCGCTGCGCTTCCTCGACTTTCCCGATGGCGAGCTGGTGGCCGATGCAGCGCTGATCGGGGCGCTGAAAGCACTGATTCGCGAGACCGGACCAGATCTGGCGATCACGCATGCGCCCAACGACTATCATGCCGACCACCGCGCGCTGTCGGACGGCGTGCGCATCGCGGCGTCGTTCGGGGTTCCAGTGCTGCATGCCGACACGATGGGCGGCACCGGTTTTTCGCCGACGCACTATGTCGACATTTCCGCCCATGCCGAGATCAAGGCCAGGGCGATCCGCATGCATCAGTCGCAGGATCCCGACCGCTTCGTCGATGGCGCGCGAATGCAGAACCTTTTTCGCGCCGGCCAGTGCAACGGCGCGCAGGGCTCGTTGGCCGAAGCCTTCCGCTTCGAACCGACGTTCCCCTTCGCCGACATCCGCGAACTGCTGCCGCCGGCGCCGCCGATCCGGAAGGTCATGGTGAGCACCAAACGGGTCGACTGAGAGTCGGGAAGGCCCTTAGATCTGGTCGAGGTCGGCCCGCGCAGCTTCGACAATCCGCGCGGGCCCGGCCAGCGATCAGCACTTTTCCCAACGTTTTCAGACACCGGCATAGGCATGCTGCGGCGCAGCAACGAATTCGCTTGCCTTGTTTAGTAAAAATTGCATCACTAAACAAATTACTAAACATCTGCGGTGCTGTTGCGCCGCCATGTTTAGGCCCCTGAGGAGAGGGGTTGAAGGCTCTTGAAACCGTCATCCGGGCGCGTTTCGCAAATGGGAGGAAGGCATGAAATCGAGCTTGAAACTGGCGTTGGGACTGACCTCGGCGATTACAGCGTCGACAGCCGTCTCGAACGTCGCGCACGCTGAAGACCTGACGCTGTGCTGGGCCGCCTGGGACCCGGCAAACGCGCTTGTCGAACTGTCCAAGGATTTTACCAAGGAAACCGGCATCGGCATGAAATTCGAGTTCGTGCCGTGGACCAACTATGCCGACCGTTTCCTCAACGAGTTGAATTCGCACGGCAAGCTGTGCGACCTGATCATCGGCGACAGCCAGTGGATCGGCGGCGCCGCCGAGAACGGCCACTATGTCAAGCTGAACGACTTCTTCGACAAGGAGAAGATCAGCATGGACGACTTCGTGCCCGCAACCGTCGTCGGCTATTCGGAATGGCCGAAGAACACGCCGAACTACTGGGCGCTGCCGGCCATGGGCGACGTCGTCGGCTGGACCTATCGCAAGGACTGGTTCTCCAAGCCGGAGCTGCAGAAGGAATTCAAGGAGAAGTACGGCTGGGATCTCGGCCCGCCGACCACCTTCGACCAGCTGAAGCAGATCGCCGAGTTCTTCCAGAAGCGCGAGATCGACGGCAAGACCGTCTATGGCGCCTCGATCTACACCGAGCGCGGCTCGGAAGGCATCACCATGGGCGCCATGGACGTGCTCTACAGCTACGGCTTCCAGTACGAGAATCCCAAGAAGCCCTATGAAATGGAAGGCTTCGTCAATTCCGACAAATCGGTGAAGGGGCTGGAATTCTACAAGGCGCTCTATGATTGCTGCACGCCTCCGGGCGCCTCGAACAGCTACATGGGCGAAGGCGTCGATGCCTTCAAATCCGGCCAGGTGGCGATGCACATGAACTTCGCCTTCACGTGGCCGGGCCTACAGAAGGACGAGAATGTCGGCGGCGACAAGATCGGCTACTTCGTCAACCCGAAGGGACCTGACGGCGAGCAGTTCGCCCAGCTCGGCGGCCAGGGTATCTCGGTGGTGTCCTATTCCGACAAGCAGGAATCGGCGCTGAAATACATCAAGTGGTTCGCCAACAAGGACGTGCAGGCCAAGTGGTGGTCGCTCGGCGGCTATTCCTGCCTCAACGCGGTGGTCAAGGATCCTAAGTTCCCGGCCAGCCAGCCCTACGCGCAGACCTTCCTCGACTCGATGGCCATCGTGAAGGACTTCTGGGCCGAGCCGAGCTACGCCCCGCTGCTGCAGGCCTCGCAGAAGCGTTTCCACGACTATGTCGTCGCCGGCCAGGGCTCGGCCAAGGATGCGCTGGACGGTCTGGTCAAGGACTGGACGCAGGTCTTCCAGGACGATGGCAAGATGTAACCCGGCTCCTCCCGAGCTAGGCCCAAGCGTCCCGTGCCGCTCTTGGCACGGGACGCAGTTCAGATAAATTCCATGACAGAGACGACCAAGTGACCGAAGCAGGACTCACCATGCTCAATCGGACCGCGGAGAACGTTGCCCGGGCGACCCCGGAACCGTTGGCCCGCAAAGCCCGGGGCATCAGCGACAAGGGCCTCGCCTGGCTGTTCATCTCGCCGACGATCCTGTTGCTGCTGGCCATCAACATCTTCCCGCTGTTCTGGGCGATCTATCTGTCGTTCACCAACTACCGCGCCAACCGCCCAAACGAGGTGGTGAAGAATCTCGGTTTCGCCAACTACCAGCGCATCCTCGGCGACAAGGATATCTGGATCGCCATGCAGACGACGGCGCATTTCGTGTTCTGGACCATCCTGTTGCAGACGCTGATCGGCTTCACGC
>NZ_RZQG01000644.1:0-3479 GCF_003998635.1 Mesorhizobium sp. M7D.F.Ca.US.004.03.1.1 | reverse complement strand
GCCCAGATGGCGCCGTTCGGCTCGGTCCTTGCCAGTTGCTCGGCCAGCCGCCCCGACAGTTTCACGTAATTGTTGGGGTTCTTGTATGGCACCGCAGGCACCTCGATCAGCTCGGCGCCGAGCAGTTTGATCGTGTCCTTCTTCTCCTGGCTCTGTGTGTCCGGAATGACGATGACGGTGCGGTAGCCGAGCGCCTTGGCGACCAGCGTCAACCCGATGCCGGTGTTGCCGGCCGTCCCTTCGACGATGACGCCGCCTGGCTTCAGCAGCCCACGCTGCTCGGCGTCGCGGATGATGAACAGGCCCGCGCGATCCTTGACCGACTGGCCCGGATTCATGAATTCGGCCTTGCCCAGGATCTCGCAGCCGGTTTGCTCGGAAGCTTTGTTGAGGCGGATCAGAGGCGTGTTGCCGATCGCGTCGATCACAGAACGGGGCATTCAGGATTCCTTGTGTGCATGCGCCGAAACCCTAGAAACCCGACGCTTCGGTTTCAAGGCAAGAATTTGTCTGGTCCAGTCGCATTTGCGGTACTGTAGTTGCGTCAACGCTTCCCGAGACCGACCTCTTACGCCACTGTTCATTTCCGGCTGACGTTGAAAAGCAGCTTTTCATTCGATTTCTTCACCGCTAGAGCAAAGCATCAACAAGTCGACAGGGCGCAGCATGACACTCTACCGGGCCAACCCGAAGCACGGCGTCGCCTGGATCACGGGCGGCAGCAGCGGCATCGGCCGTGCGCTGGCCAGGGATCTTGCGTCCCAAGGCTATGCCGTGGCGGTGACAGCGCTCGACGACGATCCGATCGACACGCTTGTCGTCGAGACCGCGCAGATGCCGGGCAGCGTCACGGCCTTTCCCTGCGACGTCACCGACGAGCCGCGCATGGCAAGAACCGTCGCCGCGATCGAGAAGGAGCTCGGCCCCATCGTGCTCGCCATCTTCAATGCTGGAAACTACATTTCGACGCCGGGTGAAAATCTTGTCGTCAACGACTTTCGCCGGACCTTCGAGGTCAACTATTTCGGCATCATCAACGGCCTGGTGCCCGTCATCGAACGCATGCGTGTACGGGCACGCGGCCATGTCGTGCTGGTCGGCTCCGTCACGTCCTATTTCGGCTGGCCGACAACGGCCGCCTATGGCGGCACCAAGGCGGCAATCAACATCCTGGCCGAGTCGCTGAAGTACGATTTCGACAAGATGAACGTGCGCATCCAGGTGTTCAATCCTGGCTTCATCGACACCCCGCTGACCGAGAAGAACATGCTGCCGATGCCGGGGCTGATGCCGGTCAACCGCGCGTCGCGTCGCATGGCGCGGGGCATCAAGTCCGGCGGTTTCGAAGTCACCTTCCCGCGCCGGACAAGCTGGCCGCTGAAACTGCTCGGCCTGCTGCCGAGGCCGCTGTGCAGAGGGGTGATCAGCCTGACGACCAGCTGGAAGGCGCGGCCGCTGCATTACGACCGCAAGCCGCCAATCGAATAGATCCGTTGACGAAGTTGGCAGGCGCTCGGCTTCGGCCGCCGTTGCCTGTTGGTGGCCGCCGCCATAGGTTGAAATCGTGTTGCGTGGAGTCTGCGATGGGGCGACGGATCGTGCTTGCTGTGCTGGGCCTTGTCGCCATCCTCGCACTGGCCTTCGTGCTCGGCCCACGCGTTCCCGTCGACACCACGATCCGTTTCGATCCCTCGGTCATCGGCGACGATCCGCAGGCCTATGTGGCAAAGGTGGAAGCTGCGGTACCCGGAATCCGCGACGGGCTGGAGAAGGAGATCGTCTGGGCCAATCCGATGGTGCATGCCAAGACGCCGCTGTCGATCGTCTACATACACGGCTTTTCCGCATCGAAGGGCGAGGTCCGCCCACTGCCCGACGACGTGGCCGACCAGCTCGACGCCAACCTCTTCTACACCCGCCTCACCGGTCATGGGCAGGACGGCGCGGCGATGACGCAAGGCAGCATCAATGCCTGGGTCAACGACTATGAGGAGGCGCTCGCCATCGGCCGGGCGATCGGCGACAAGGTGATCGTCATCTGCACGTCGACCGGCGGCTCGCTGGCGGTATGGGCGGCGACGCAGCCGGGCGCTTCGGACGGCGTCGCCGCGATCGCGTTCATCTCGCCGAATTTCGGCGTGAAGGCTTCGGGCGCCGAAATCCTGACCATGCCGTGGGGCAAACAGATTGCAAAACTCGTCGCCGGCAAGGAACACAGCTTCTTGCCACGCAACGCGCTGCATGAAAAATTCTGGACCACCCGCTATCCGATCGAGGCGACCTTGCCGATGCAGGCGCTGACCGAGCTCGCCTATGGCGCGCCGATTGAAAAGGCGACCATCCCTGCTTTGTTCATCTTCTCGGATTCGGACAAAGTGGTGCGGCCCGACCGCACCCGCGAAATCGCCGGGCGCTGGGGCGCGCCGCATGAACTGGTTCCGGTCGACGACACCGGCGACCCCGACAACCATGTCATCGCCGGCGACGCCCTGTCGCCGTCGACCACGGCCTTTCTGGCGCAAAGGATTGCCGTCTGGGTCGAGGCAGTGGTGAAGTAGCAGATGAAAAAAGGGCGACAGAAGCATCGCTTCAGCCGCCCTTTCCTAGTCGGTCTCGGCAATCAGCCAGGCCAAGCCTAACTGATTACAACGCGGTCTGGCTTACGCAGCCCGCGCAGCCGGGCGCTTGCCGCCGAAGCGGCGCTTGTTATTGCCCTTGAAGGCCGGCTTGGCGCCTTCCGGCTTGCGCTCGCCAGCGAAAGCTGGCTTGTCGCCAAAGCGCTTCTTGCCAAAGCCGTTGCCTTTGTTCTCGCCACCGGGCCGCCTGCCGTCGCGACGACCATTGCGGTCGTTGCGGTCATTGGCCGGCTCGAAGCGTTCGTTCTTTTCAGCCGGATTGCGTACCGGATCCGGGCTGCCGAGATGGTCGGCAACGATCGGCAGCTTGGTGCGGATGATGCGCTCGACCTGGCGCAGCTTGCTGTTCTCGGAAGGATCGCAAAGCGTGATAGCGATGCCGTCCATGCCGTTGCGGCCGGTGCGGCCGATACGGTGAACGTAGCTCTCCGCTTCGTCAGGCAGATCGAAATTCACGACATGGCTGATGCCGGGCACGTCGATGCCGCGCGCCGCAATGTCGGTCGCCACCAGAATGCGCACCGAGCCCTCGCGGAAATCGTTGAGCGCCTTCTGACGTGCATTCTGCGACTTGTTGCCATGGATGACCGCGGCCTTGAAGCCGTCGCGCTCGAGGTCCTTGGTCACCCTGTCGGCACCATGCTTGGTGCGCGAAAAAATGATGACGGACTTCATCGCCTCATCGGCGAGCATCGTCGACAGCACCTGGCGCTTCTGCTTGGTGCGGGCAAAGACGACGCCTTGCACGATTTCGGCCGCTGCCGTGCTTTGCGGCGCGACTTCGACGCGGATCGGGTTCTTCAAGAGGCCCTTGGCCAGTTCGGCGATTTCATTGGGCATGGT
>NZ_RZQG01000643.1:0-3479 GCF_003998635.1 Mesorhizobium sp. M7D.F.Ca.US.004.03.1.1 | reverse complement strand
AGCGAGGGCCGGTCGGAGGCCCGATCCTCGGCAGGCAATGGAGAGCACCGCCTGCCGCCAGCCACAAATTTTTAGAGGCGACTAATGTTCCATCAATCGCTACTTTCGTTCAAAGGTCGGCTTCTTGGTTGCGCCTGCCCACATCGGCGATGGCGGCAATTTCTCTAGTTCTCCGCGTGGCTAAAAACGACAGTGCCGTTTTCCTTGCGAACTTCAACGGACACGATCCCATCGTCGCCCTTCCGGGTCTGAAACATGGAGATTGCATGATCCCTTGCCGCTTTCTCGGCGTCGAACATTTCCTTGTCGACGATGCCCTGTGTTCCATACCAGATGACAGTAAAGGCCATTTTCGCTCGTCCTTCGCGGCAGGCACCACAGGAATTGTAGTCGGTTGGGACGGAAAGTCACACAGTAGCTAACGGCGCTAGGCGTGGGCAGGCTCGACAGACCCGTAAGGTTTACCAGCCAGAATTCTAGCTTCCCGCACAAGCGATGACCAATTGTAGCGCGCCAAGGACGGCGATAAGCTGGCGGGGTTGATCCTGGGCGATGCCTGTTTCTCTCACGAGCCGCCGAATTTTCGCGTCGTTCATCGCCCTCGGCTTTGTCGGATTCGTCAGCCAATAGTGTGACCCTTCCGTATGGACCCCCTTCACCGGAGATCGCTACCATCGCCGCAACAGGAGGATTATATTCCTCGCCTGCCTCGTCGCAAGAGGTGGTCAGCGCAAATCCTGCATGATGAACTGGTAGATTTGGCAAGTTTCTTCATCAATCTCTTCGCCGGGAATGCCTTGCGCTTTAGCCGCCCGTTTTGCGTCCACGGCCATCTCAATCACCATCAGGACCGGATCGACGATCGGATCGTCCGGCAGATGGCCCGATATCCAATGATAGAGAAAGTCCCTCCCACGCTTGCTCATTCTTCCCGGAAGTCCTGCAGAGAAGCGTGCCGCAAATCCTCTTCGCCGCGCAAGTGTTTGACACGCCCGATCAGCCCGGGCTTTACCCATTGCGTCGCCGGTCGCATCATTCCCTTTGGCGCCGTCCCTGCGTAGGCCTGGACACGCTGCCAGAGCCGCTCGCGCATTTCCCTGTTCAAGGTGAGAAAGGCAGACCCGACATAGCGCCCGGTGCCGCGCTCAGCCATCAAGGCAAAGGCCGGCTTGCCTGCCTCGCGCTCGACGCCGAGCAAATTGAATTCGTCGATAGTGTAGCATTTTGCCTTTAGCCAACTGGTCGACATGCCGCTGCGGTATTTGCTGTCACGGCGCTTCGACACCATCCCCTCCAGCCCGGCTTGGTCGAGCAGGTGATAGATCGCCTTCGCATCGCCTGGCAGAGGCTCGCTGAACTGGATCCGGCCGCCGGGCTCGATCACGCTGGCCAGGATCTCGCGACGCTCCTCCAGCGCCATATCGCGCAGGTCGTGGCCATTGAGGTGGAGCAGATCGAACGCGACGAAGTACAGGTCGTGCTGCCTGCGGGTGATCGCCTTGCGCAATTCGCCGAAGTCGGACAGGCCGGCGGCGTTCAGGACGACGATCTCGCCTTCGACGATCGCACTCTCGGCGCCAAGGCTCGCCGCCTCTTTCACAAGGTCGCGATACTTGGCTGTCCAGTCGTGGCCGTTGCGCGTGTAAATCCGGGTGCCATCTTCGGCGATGATGAGCTGCGAACGATAGCCGTCGAACTTAACCTCATGAATCCAGTCGACGCCTTCGGGAGGCTTTTCGACCATGGTCGGCAATAACGGCTCGACGAACTTCAGACGCACCCGCAACCCGGCCGCTCAGTCAGAATAAGCTAAAATAGCTCCTAAATCTGGAAACCAAAATTCCCTTCGTACGTTCTGGCGCTCACAACGATCTGGAGGGTCGCGCGATGGGCGAATTTTAGCGCTCTCCATCAAGCTGGTAGACGGCTTCAACATAAAGGTTTCTTCCATCTGCGAAGCCGAGAGCTCGTAGGTCAATGGCGAAACAAAGAGGCGGCACCTTACAACGACGCGTATCGGCTTATTGCCGCAGCCAAGGACGGCACCTGCAATTCGGCTATCGCTTTCGCGGCGTTTAAAGCCGCCGGTATCGACCAAGGACTGTTGAAGCCCACAGGCAAGAGTGCAGCGCTTAAGATGCTGGATGACGTGAGCGAGGAGCCCCAGACATGACAAAGCTGTCGGCCAACCACCCCCCAGCACGCCACACGGGCGCGACCTTATCCGGCAGGAAGGCCATTTCTACAACTGCCCGAACTGCGGCCAGAACGTCGCTCAGCGCAATCTGCGTCAGGTCTTCTGGCACAAAGAGCCTGGGGCATGATCCGCTTTGAGCCAAAGCCACGGGCGAGGATTCTCCAAGTTCGCGAGTAGAAAAGAAACCCCGCGGCCCCACTCACGGCAGCGGCGGGCCGTCCGTCCCTAGGGATTAACTAGACTTGCTGGGGTGTTGGTTTGCCCCTGCTGGGCACGGCAACACAAACGCGATGCCAGGAAAGCTGTACCAGAACAGCAAGCTTCACCGGGCGGTAATGTACCACACGGAAAGTGAAAAAACTTGCCAGCCATGAGGCCAGCGGGCAGTTTACGGTATCGACCCATCCCGATCAAATTAGAGGCAGTTTCACAAAACGCAAATGTTAGGTATCACTAATAAAGACGATTCGCGGTGGTGGTCCGCCATGCCATATCAAATCAGAGAATATCTCGCGGGGCGGATGATCGCCGAATACCGCGCTGAGGCACCGACATCCTACCGCACTGCCGAGCAGGCAACGAAACGCCCGGTGACGCTCCACCGGACGGGAAACTACTTCCTTGAAGTGACCGACGAGACCAGCGGGCGAGTGTTCGCCTTTCCAATACGCAGACTTGCCCTACTGAGGTCGTGGCGAAGCGCTCCGCGGTCCTTTAAACCCGCCACCTTGTTGTAGGCGGCTGCTTCATTTGCGGTGTCAAAGGGCATTGCAGTAGTCGTCGCATTTACCGCAAACGGCCAGGAACGGAAGGCCGGCCAGAGGTGGTAACAGACAACGTATACCGGGCGGGCATCTCCAGCGCTCATGTCGCATCACTAGTCTAGCCGGTTATTCCTAATCCGCGCCCTGACGACGAAAACTGCCCGCCACCTTTCGGCGGCGGGCTTGCGCTCAGTCGCCTTAACGCCGAGCTATAAGCAGACAAAGCTGGCGCAGGTCACGGTCGTAGGTGCCCGAACTTGCGAGCACATCGGCGCAGCGCTTCTTCATCCGCGCAACTTGACTTTCAGACATCTGGGCGACGACGCCTGGCAAGCGCGACTTGCTTGAACTCACCGCAGATGAGGGATTGGAGGGATCAACGGAATTGACGGCCTCGACTCCAACTCCAACGCCCAAACCGACGCCACTCGCTCCGCCAACCGTCGCGCCTAGTCCAGCATTCACGCCGTTGGTGCCACCTATGCTGGCTCCGGCGCCGGCGTTGGCTCCGTTGGCCC
>NZ_RZQG01000642.1:0-3483 GCF_003998635.1 Mesorhizobium sp. M7D.F.Ca.US.004.03.1.1 | reverse complement strand
CTTTCGCGGCGACGGAAAGGGCGGGGAACCACGCGAAGACTTGAACCTGGCGCGCCAATGGCCTAGATCGCGGCAGGCGGACAAACACGGCAGGTTTCCCATTAACAGAGATCAGAGACGAGCAGCGGGTGCGGGAGCCAGGTCTGGCGCGGGAGGACAGCCGCCGCTAGGCCTCGACCAGTATGTGCAGCAGGCGCTGCAACTGCATCAGGCCGGGCGCCGGCAAGAGGCCGAGACGATCTACCGGCAGGTGCTGGCGCGTCAGCCCAAGCACGCGGCCGCTGCACATTTCCTGGGACTGCTGCTGCACCAGACCGGGCGTAGCGAAGAAGGGCTGGATCTCATCGAACGGTCGGTGAGCATGCAGCCGACCAATCCCGATTTCCTCAACAATTTCGGTACGGTGATGCGCGACCTCGGCCGCCCTACAGCGGCCATCGATTTCTTCCGCGGCGCCGTGGATCTGCGGCCGGACCAGCTCGCGGCGCGCGACAATCTCGGCTCGTCGCTGAAGCAGGTCGGCCAGTTCGAGGAGGCCGAAGAGATTTATCGCGGCACGGTTGCTCGCAACCCATTTCATGTGCGCGCCCGCATCGGGCTTGCCGAAACCCTGCAGGAAGCCGGGCGGTTGGACGAGGCGCTGGCTGCCTTCCGCGAAGCGCTGGCGATACGCCCCAAGGATGCCGACCTGCTGCACGGGCTCGGCGTCGGGTTGATGGAAAAGGGCAAGCTCGACGAGGCGGCGGATCTGTTCCGGCAGGCGTTGGCGATCAACCCCGCCATGGCCACAGCCTGGCTGATGCTGACGCAGGTCAAGCGCCAGAAGGAGCGCGACAGCGAATTGACCGGGATGGAGGCTCAGCATGCCAAGGCGCCGCAGGACAGCCTGTCGCGCATGCAGTTGTCCTTCGGTCTCGGCAAGGCCAATGACGATCTCAGGGATTATGGCCGGGCCTTCGACTATTTCGCCGAGGGCAATGCAATCCGCCGCAAGGGCATCGATTACGACAAGGCCAAGACGCGGGCCGAGTTCGAGGCGATGAAGGCAACCTTCGATGCCGGCTTCTTCGAGAAACACAAGCCCAGCTCAATCGGCGACGATACGCCTATCTTCGTCGTCGGCATGCCGCGTTCGGGCACGACGCTGGTCGAGCAGATCATTGCCAGCCATCCGCAGGTCTATGGCGCAGGCGAGCTCAGCCTCTTGAAGAAGGCGGTCGGCAAGCAGTTCCCGGCGACCATGCCGGGTGGCTTCCCTTGGGGCGTATCGGATACCGGCGATTCGGATTTTGCCGAGGCAGGCCAAGCCTATCTCGACATGCTGCATGCCCGCTATCCGAACATGCGCCACGTCACCGACAAAATGCCGGGCAACTTCCTGCTTGTCGGCTTCATCCACATGATGATGCCGAAGGCCAGGATCATCCACTGCACGCGCGATGCGGCGGCGACCTGCCTGTCGATCTACAAGGTGCATTTCCGCGGCGACAGCCACCGTTACGGCTACGATCTCGGCGAACTCGCCGACTTCCACAATCTGTACACCGACATCATGGCGCATTGGCACACGGTGCTGCCAGGCGTCGTGCACGATGTGCGCTATGAGGATTTCGTCGCCGACCAGGAAGGCCAGACGCGGGCGCTGATCGCCCATCTCGGCCTGCCCTGGGACGATGCGGCGCTGTCGTTCCACCAGACCGACCGGCCGGTGCGCACCGCATCCGCCGCGCAGGTGCGCCAGCCGATGTATCAGGGCTCGGTCGATCTGTGGAAGCGCTATGGAGACCGGCTGAAGCCACTGCTGGACAAGCTGGATTAGCACCCTTGCTGCAGTTTAGCCGAAGTCCCCAAGCTTCGTCATCCACGGGCGGAGCAGCCGCGAAGCGGCGTCGCGGGGACCCGAGGATCCATTCCCTGACTTCGATCGAAGGATGCAACGGGGCAGAATTCGTCACCGTTGCAACGCCTTTGGGTCACGGCATGGATCCTATGGTCTGCGCCGCGTCGCTTCGCTCCTTGCTCCGCCATAGGATGACGAAGCGGTGGGGGCTCAGTTGCTCAAAGCTCCATGAATGGCTTGAAGCCGCCGAAGATCATGCGCTTGCCGTCGAACGGCATAGGGCCCCAATCGGGTGTCAAGCGCGGGTCGGCCATCACCTTGGCCATGACGGCATCGCGGTTCTCCCGCGATTCATAGACGGCCCAGGAGAAGACGACGATCTCGTCGTCTTTTGCCTGCACGGCACGCGGAAACGAGGTCAACTCGCCATAGGGCACGTCGTCGCCGATACATTCGACATAGGCGAGCGCGCCGTGTTCCATCCATATAGGGCCTGTGAGGTTGGCCAGCCTCTTGTAGTCATCGAGATTTGCCTTGGGCACGGCAAGCACGAAGCCATCGACATAGGACATTGTGGGTTTCCTCCTGGAAGTTCACAGGGCCTCACCGACGCCAGCTGGTGAGGGACTTCGCCATTGGCGATAGATCAGGCTTTCTTCGCCGGCGCGTTCATCGCCCACTCGACGCCGAACGGGTCGCGCATATTGCCCCACTGGTCACCCCAGAACATGACCTGGAGTGGCACGGCGACTTCGCAGCCGGCATCGACGGCGCGCTTCCACCAGGCATCGATTTCATCGGCGCCGAGATGGAGCTGCATGGTGTAGCCCTGCGGCTTGACGGCGGGCATCCCGTTTTCGGGATAGAAATCGGAGAGCATCAGCGTCGAGCCGTTGATGTGGAGATGGATGTGCATGGTGCGGCCTTTTTCGTCCGCCGGATAGGCAAAGACCTGCTCGGCGCCAAAGGCCTTCTTGTAGAATTCAGCGGCCTTGAAGGCGCCGTCAATTTGCAGGTAAGGGGTCAATCCGCCGAGCACTTTGGCTGCGGGCTGAACGGGGATCTGATCAGTCATGTCTTGCTCCTCTTTGGGTTTGGCCTTGCCAGTCATAGGACGCATGAGGTGACGGCGATCCTACATGGTCGCGAAATTTTTTGGTGACCGGCCCTGGATAGGCCGGGCAGCCGGCGGGCTTGAACGAGAGGCGTGAAACGAACTTGCGTCGGTGGCCCCCAATCAGAGCGCTGACCAGCAGCGTAGCGGCCGGCATCGATGGCCTGGTTCCGCGGCTGCATGGGTCAGGGAGCCCTGCAGATCCGGGGGCCATTTTGCGCGTCGGTAACGATTTCCGGCCAGCCGATGTCCTTGCGCAATTCGATCGGCAGCGAAAGCAGGGCGCGCTCGCTGCGATGGCGGGCGCGCGCTTGCATGTAACGGGTGGTGATGCGGCCTATGGATGACAGGGTGAACATGATGCTTTGTCCTCGGTTGAAGCCGGCATCATCGTGTCGGCATCCCAAGGACGGGGCGGGCTGAGGCTATCCGACAGACCGTCGGAAAATTTTTGCGGGCAGCGTTTGATTCTATTCAGGCGCCGCCGAACGGCGCCTACGCAACCTTGAGCGTCGGGATAGCTGAAACA
>NZ_RZQG01000641.1:0-3485 GCF_003998635.1 Mesorhizobium sp. M7D.F.Ca.US.004.03.1.1 | reverse complement strand
GCGGCATCGACTATCTCGCCAATGTCGCCGGCGTGCTGTGGTTCGGTCGCGACAAGTCCGCCCTCGAGATGGATCTCGACGTCTGGGACGAGGTGTTCAGGATCAATTTGAAATCCTTCGTACACACGGCGCGCTCGGTCGTCCCGCATATGCGCTCGGGCGGACGCGGCGGCGCCATGGTGCATTTCTCGACCATCCAGTGGTATCGCGGCGACGCCAACCCGCAGGACGCCTATCAGGCATCTAAGGCCGGGGTCTGCGCGCTCTCGAAATCGCTCGCCATGCAGCTGGCCGGTGAGCGCATCCGCTCCAACGCCATCTGCCCCGGCATGGCGCTAACCCCGTTGCAGGCGCGCTGGGACACCGAGGAGAAGCGCTCGGCCGTTGCGAGCTACGCGCCGCTCGGCCGCATCGGCACGCCGCAGGACATGGCTAACGCGGCCCTGTTCCTGCTTTCCGACGCGGCGAGTTACATCACCGGCATCGAACTCGCCGTCGACGGCGGCCTGCTGATGCGCATGTAGCCAGCACGCCCGCTGCCGGGCTGTGGCGGCACCGGCGCCAAGACCATAGCTGCGGTCATCG
Organism: Mesorhizobium sp. M7D.F.Ca.US.004.03.1.1; assembly: GCF_003998635.1. Lineage (NCBI taxonomy): Bacteria > Pseudomonadati > Pseudomonadota > Alphaproteobacteria > Hyphomicrobiales > Phyllobacteriaceae > Mesorhizobium > Mesorhizobium sp. M7D.F.Ca.US.004.03.1.1. The sequence goes on along the minus strand of NZ_RZQG01000641.1, from coordinate 2,900 downwards.
CCGCGGCACGCATGGTCGCAAAGCCTGCAACAGGGAGAATGAGACGGCATGACATGCCGGGTCTCTCAGCGATCACAATCTGTCAACTTTCCGTTCCTTGCCGTCTAACGGATTGGAACACCCCTATATGGAAATTGCGGGCCACGAACCGCCGGCGATGGCAAGGATCATCGCGACGCGACGGAGCGGACGGCCCGTGTCCGGAAAGCGATATCCATACCGCTTTTCCCGTTGAAGGGAGGCGCGACCATGCGCAATTTCACACCAAGGATCATAGCAATCGCATCGCTACTGGCGGCGGTGCCGCTATCGAGTGCTTACGCGGTACACCGCCACAGGGTCGAACCGCAGGGGCATGTCTGTCGAGCCAAGAGCGGTCCTCGACCAGTTGCAGGGCGTGAAGCAGGGGATTATCGAGGCAAGGGATGCCAAGGCGATCACCCCTGAGCAGGAGCACGATCTGATGATGAGGGCCGACAGCATCCATCGCTCGGCCACGGGCGGCGGCGCGTACCAAGGTTTGCTCAGCCAGATCGAGAATCTGGATCAGCGACTGCAGGATGATTCAGGCGGCGGCTTCTACATCGGCGACGGTGCCGATGGCGGCTATTATCCAAACGGCTGACGCAGGCCGACAATGATCGCACGGCGCCTCCGGCGATTTCCGGGGGCGCCGGTTTTCCGACAGCATATAGAAGAAGGCAAAACCTACTGAGCCGACGCGACAGCGGACGCGACGTCTCCTATGCTCTGGCCGTAGCAATCAGTTCGCACGCTGCGCCATGAACTGGCCGCTATCGGACAGGCCTCTTCTCCAACTTTGGTACCCTCTGGACACGGCTGTGGAAGGCTGAAAAATGTGGAACGCAACTCCGCGTTTGGAGTTGAATCGGAACATGAGGAGGATGGCGCTGAATCTGGAAGACATTGCCGGCCATCCGGCCCTGCATCGCCATGTTCAGGCACAGTCGCTGGCGCTGATCCGTATCTATGAAGAGAGCCCGCGGCTGGCTTCCATTTTCGCCACGCAGCAGCGTTGGCTGATGGGCCATGTCGGCCTTGCCATGCATTTCAGGCGCGACCCGAACGACCGGCGCAAGGAGTTGACGGTATCGCGTTTCATCGAGTTCGTGCACCGGCACGCTGTGGCCAGCCGCAACACGGCGGACGCCTTCATCAAGGAGATGCTGCACTACCACATTGCCGAGTATGTGTCGGGCGGGGACGGCCGTACGCACCCCTTGCAGCCGACGGCGGCAACCGTGCAGACTTTTACCGGTTGGGTCCTTGCCCATCTGCAGACGCTGGACCATCTCGACGGCGCTGACCGCTTGGCCAGGTTCCTGGAACACCCCGAGATGGTTGCCAGGCTGCAGCCTCTGGTGGCGGACGGCCTGCTTGCCTCCAAGCCGGTGCGCGAGCCCAACCAGACATTCTCCCTGTTCATCTGGCTCAACAATGGCGGCATCGTCATGGACTGGCTGATGTCGGGCATCGACCCCGATCATGCCGGTCTGGAGCAGATTCCAACGAGCGTGGTTTCGATCGGAGATTTCGCCAAATGGCTCAAGCTCTCGCGGACACACCTGGCCCGCAAGCTGCGCGCCGCCGAGGAACTCGGCAGCATCGGCTGGCTCGGCCCGCGCGGTCATTCGGTGATGTGGGTGTCGAACACCTTCTATCAGGAGTACATGACCGTCCAGGCCGCCAAGCTGGCCATTGTCGATGCCGCCTTCAACGCCTGTTTTCCACCGGCCGCTGCCGGCGATTGACCGCCGCCGGGTCTGTTCGCACCCCCGCGCGGGCGATACGAAAACGTGATATGGTTTCCCACAGGTTTGCCGCTGCTTGCGCGGCACCTGTTCGGAGAGGAACCTGCATGAAGAAAGTCTATGAGAAGCCGACGCTGGACAAGCGCGAAAGACTGTCCAGCGTCACGGCGGTTTGCGCGCCGTCGACTTGCGCGACCTGATCGCCGGGCGATCAGACCTCCGGCGTTCTCAGTCGATATCGAACGAGACGCCCTGGGCGAGCGGCAGCGCCTTGGAATAGTTCACCGTGTTGGTGGCGCGCCGCATATAGGCCTTCCACGCATCGGAGCCGCTCTCGCGGCCGCCGCCGGTTTCTTTTTCGCCGCCAAAGGCACCGCCGATCTCGGCGCCCGAAGTGCCGATGTTGACATTGGCAATGCCGCAGTCCGACCCGTCGACACCGAGGAAGCGCTCGGATTCCTGCAGGTCACGGGTGAATATCGATGACGACAGGCCGGCTCCCACCGCATTGTGCTCGTCGAGCACGGCGTCGAAATCCGAATATTTCATCACATAGAGGATCGGCGCGAAGGTCTCTTCCGTGACAGGGGCCACCTGCTTGGGCATTTCGACCAACGCTGGATGCACGTAATAGGCATCCGGGTGACCGTTCTCGACCCGTGTGCCGCCGGTCACCTTGCCGCCATGGGTGGCAGCTTCTTTTAGTGCCTTCTGCATGGCGTCGAAGGCCGCCTTGTCGATCAGCGGCCCGACCAGCGAGGAGGTCTCCAGCGGATTGCCGACCGACACGCTTTCGTAAGCCTTCTTGAGGCGTGGAACCAGGGCGTCATAGACGCTGTCATGCACGAACAGGCGACGCAGCGTCGTGCAGCGCTGTCCCGCCGTGCCCATGGCGCCGAAGGCGATGGCGCGCAGCGCCATGTCGAGATCGGCTGTCGGGCAGACGATGCCGGCATTGTTGCCGCCAAGCTCCAGCACGGCGCGCGCAAAGCGCTTGGCCAGGCGCGGGCCGACGTCGCGGCCCATGCGTGTCGAGCCGGTGGCCGAAACCAGCGGCACCTTGGGGTGATCGACCAGGATCTCGCCGACGGCGCGGTCGCCGATCAGCACCGGCGCCAGGCCTTGCGG
>NZ_RZQG01000640.1:0-3488 GCF_003998635.1 Mesorhizobium sp. M7D.F.Ca.US.004.03.1.1 | reverse complement strand
GTCCTCGACGCCGCCGACATGCAGCGCGCCGCGCCGGTGCGCGGCAAAGCCGCCGTCGACGATTTGCGGCCGGCTGGCCAGCGACAGCGCCCGCACCAGCGCATTGCCGTAGGTTTCGGAAAACAGCGCCGCCGAGCGGCCGCTGGCGTGGTAGCCGAGATGCGGCTCGCGCTCGATCACGATGACCTCGGCCCAGGGCTGCACGGCCGCCGCCAGCGAGAGGCCGGCAATGCCGCCGCCGATGACGACGACTTTCTGGGGGGACTTTGACTGCATCCCCTAGGGGTAGAAATAATTTCGTATCCAGTCAATATTTAGCGTATAAGAAAATTGTTGATGTTGTTGATGGCAGCAGGGAGTTGGACTACCTAGGGTGAAGAAGCGGCCCGGTGGCCGCGCCATGGAGCTGACGATGTCGGAGCAACCGAACCTCGGTGATTGCCTGCGCGGCTTGAGGAAGACGCATGGCTGGACCTTGCAGGAGGTCAGCACGCTGACCGGCGTCGCGGTGTCGACCCTGTCCAAGGTCGAGAACGACCAGATGTCGCTGAGCTACGACAAGCTGCTGCAGATCTGCGAGGGGCTGGGCATCCATGTCACCGAACTGCTCAGCGGCGACCGCAAGCAGCCATCCGCGCGCACCCGTCGTTCGGTGACCTCGCCGTCCAACACGCTGCGCCAGCTGACCCGCAACTATGATTACCGCTATCTGGCGACCGACCTGGTGCGCAAGCGCATGGTGCCGATCCACGCCTTTGCGCGCGCCCGCACGCCGCAGGAATTCGGCCCGCTGACCAGGCATGCCGGCGAGGAATTCCTGATCGTGCTCAAGGGCGAGATCGAGCTGCACACCGACCAGTATGCGCCGGTGCGGCTGAAACAGGGCGAAAGCGTCTACATCGATTCCACCATGGGCCATGCCTATTTGTCGGTGGGCGAAGGCGACGCCGAGATGCTGTGCGTCTGCTCGGGCGACGAGCCGGATATGGAGGGCACGCTGCTGAGTGTGCTGGAGACGGTGGAGGGGTAGGGGCTGGCCCTGACTTCCCGACATTTGCGCCGCCCCACCTGGCTGCCGCCATCTTCTCCCCGTGAACGGGGAGAAATGCCCGGCAGGGCAATGAGGGGCAGCGCTGGCTTCAACAATCAGGCGGCTCCACTAAAGCACAACAGCCCGCCCCAATCCCCGCCGAACCGCCTCGCGATAGGCGAGGTCGGCTGCCACCATGTCCTCCATGGCGACGCCCATGGCCTTGTAGACGGTGACCTGATCGGTGCTGACGCGTCCCGGCCGCAGCCCGAGCAGCATGTCGCCGAGCTCGGTTCCGTTTTTCGGGTCAATGCCCGCCAGTTCGCAGGAACCGACCGGCGTCGCGACAAAGGCCTCCCTGGTCTCGACGAACAGGCTGGCCTTGCCGATAAGCTCGACCGGCAACTCGCCGCCGGGCGGGGCGACGCCGACCGATGAGACATGGGTGCCGGGCCGCACCCAGTCGGCCGAGATCACGGGCTGGTAGGAATGCGTGGCAAGGCAGACGACGTCAGACGAGCGCACCGCGGCCTCGATATCGGCGACTGCAACGACACCTGGATGCCCAGCGGCAAGTGCTTGCGCATCTGAAAACTCCTTCGAGACGACGCGGATTTCGGCGAAGTCGCGCACCAGCGGCAGAAGATGCAGATGCTGGCCGGCCTGCACGCCGGCCCCGACCACCGTCGCGACCTTGGCGTCGCGGCGGGCGAGTTCACGCACCGAGAGCACGGCGGAGCCGGAGGTGCGCACGGCGGTGATATAGGTGCCATCCATGACGCAGACCGGCATGCCCGTCCCAGGGTCGAACAGATGGATGGTGGCGAGGTGGCTGGGGATGCCTTTGGCGATGTTGCCCTCGAAGACGTTGACGATCTTCACCGTAAGATGCATGCCCGCCGTCCAGGCAGGCATCGCCAGCGAATAGCCGGCCTGCGGAATGTCGAGCTGCGGCCGTGCCGGATTGACGACCTTGCCGCCGGACAGCGCCTTGAAGCCGCCGGCGAGCGCGTCGAGAAGCTGGCGCAGGTCGATGCAGGTTTTCACCTCGGCCTCGCTCAGGATGAGCACGGGCGTGTCGCCCTTGGCCTGGGCGCTGCGGGAGGTCGATAGAACCGATGTCATGGGATCCGCTTTCGTTGTCTGTTGCACGACAACGGTATTGCGATCCATCTGCGTGATGAAATATATTGTTTTCGCTATTTTAGCGTGACTATCACGCTTATTCCGGTTCAGAAGTGTGAATCCTGAAATGAACGATCTCGACCGCATCGACCGCTCGCTGCTGCGTTTGTTGCAGGAGGACGGCCGCCGCACGACGCTCGATCTGGCGCGGCGGGTCGGCCTGTCGCCGACCGGAGCGGCGCAGCGCGTCAAGCGGTTGTTCGCCGAAGGGTTCATCCGCGCGGTGCGCGCGGTGCTCGATCCGGCGAGGATCGGACAGGCGCAGCTCGTCTTCATCGAAGTGCGGCTCGACCACACCGCGCCACATGTCTTCGACCGCTTCGCCGAAGCAGTTTTACGCGCGCCCGAAATCATCGAGTGCCACATGGTGGTCGGCGGCTTCGACTATCTGGTCAAGGCGCGCATCGCCGACATGGCGATGTTCCAGGATTTCCTGCAGCGCGTCATCCTGCCGCTGCCCGGGGTGCGGGAAACGCACACCTACGCCTCGATCGCCAATGTGAAGCCCGACGCCTTGCTGCCGATCTAGACCCTTTGTTTTGACGCAATTTCGGACGGAAAACCGTTTCACACTTTTCCTGAAATTGCTCTAGACCGGCGGCCTTTCTCCGGCATCGAGCAGCCACTGCCGCACGGTCTGCGTCGGCTCGGGATGGCGCTGCTTTCTCGGCATCACGACATAAAAATCCTGCGTGCCGCGCATTTCACCGCTGACCGGCTGAACCAGCCGGCCGGCGGCGAGGTCGGCGGCGACGAGAAAGCGGCTGGCCAGCGCTATGCCCTGGCCGGCGATGGCCGCGTCGATGGCGAGGCCCGTCTGGTTGAAGCGCATGCGTTTCAGCTCGGTCGTCATCTTCAGGCCGACTGCCTTCTCCATGAATTCCGGCCACAGATTGTGCGCATCGTGCAGCAGGACGTGATGCTGGATTTCGGTGGCCGCGATCTCGGCCGTGCCGTGTGGCAGCAGGGCCGAGCTGCAGACGGCGATGATCTGTTGGGGAAACAACAGGTCGACCATCAGGCCGGCGCCGAAGGGCGGCCGGCCTTGCCGCACCGCGATGTCGACACCGTCGACCTGGAAGCTCGACAGGCTCTCGCTGGCCAGCACGCGCAGGTCGACCAGCGGATTGTAAGTCACAAAATCCTGCAGCCTGGGGATCAGCCATTTGGTGGCGAAGGTCGGCGTCACGCTGATCGTCAGCCGCGCCGGTTCGGGACGAAGCAGCAGCGTCGCCTCCGAGATCAGGTCGAAGGCGCGGCGGATGTTGGGGAC
>NZ_RZQG01000063.1:0-13907 GCF_003998635.1 Mesorhizobium sp. M7D.F.Ca.US.004.03.1.1 | reverse complement strand
CTTCAACGTCGCCTTGTCGGAGCCGTTCTTGAACGGCTTGCCGTTGGCCCTGACGACGCCGAGCGCCTGCCATTGCGACAGCGTCTTGGAACCGCCGGGAAGCTTGCCGGCAGGCAAGGCGACCTCATAGCCCCAGGTCTTGCCGGCCTGCCAGCCATTCTTCTTCAACAGGTTGGCGGAGGTCGCCAACGCATCGGGGATCGAATTCCAGATGTCGCGCTTGCCGTTGCCGTCCATGTCGACGGCATAATGCAGATAGCTGGTCGGGATGAACTGGGTGTGGCCCATGGCGCCGGCCCAGGATCCGCTCAGATGGCTTTCGTCGATATCGCCGGTCTGCAGGATCTTCAGCGCGGCGATCAGCTGGGTGCGGGCGAATTTCGCGCGCTTCGGATCGGCATAGGCCAAGGTCGCCAGCGAGCGCACGACATTGCGCATGATGTCGTCGCGCTTGAGGATCTCGCCATAGTTCGATTCCATCGACCAGATGGCCAGCAGGATGTAGCGGTCGACGCCGAACCTGGCCTCGATCCGGTCCAGCCACGGCTTCCATTTCCTGGCCATCTGCTGGCCGACGGAGACCGACTGGTCATGGACGCGGTTGTCGAAATAGTCCCAGGCAGGGGCCGTGAATTCAGGCTGCGTGCGCGCCTTTTCCAGCACCACCGGGTCAATATCCCTGATGTCCTTGAAGGCCTGGTCGTAGAGGGCGCCGGAAACACCGCTCTGCACGGCGGTGGCGCGGAAGCCGGCGACCCATTGCCGGAAACCGGCATCGGCGAAAGCGGGGCCAGGCATCAGCAGAGCGAGCGAGAGGCTGGCTGCCGCTACAATGCTGGTAAAACGTTTTGCGGCATTGCGAACGGACATCTTTTCCTCCTTCTCTGTCTCAGGAAAGACCATTCATCGCCGAACCAGGTTAGGAATTAGTTTACCATAGGTGCCACCGGGAACGAAAAGACGCCTCGAAGCTTTACCGGTGAACGTTCCCCTCAGTCGCCCAATAGTCCTCAATTCCGGCGTGAAAATGTCTTGATACGGGGATTGCGGAGCTGGCCATCAAACGGATAATTGACAGCATGAAGAGAGTTCGCAAGGCAGTCTTCCCGGTCGCCGGTCTCGGCACACGGTTTCTCCCGGCCACCAAGGCCGTCCCCAAGGAAATGCTGACCGTCGTCGACCGGCCAGTGATCCAGTATGTCGTGGATGAAGCGCGCGAGGCCGGCATCGAGCATTTCATCTTCGTCACCGGCCGCAACAAGGCCGTCATCGAGGATCATTTCGACATCCAGTTCGAGCTCTACGACACGCTGGCCCAGCGCGGCAAGGACGACCAGCTCGCTCGCCTGCAACGGCTGCAGCCGGCGCCGGGGCAGACCAGCTTCACACGCCAGCAGGTGCCGATGGGGCTCGGCCATGCCGTCTGGTGCGCCCGCGAGCTCGTCGGCGACGAGCCCTTCGCGCTTTTGCTGCCCGACATGATCATGCAGTCGGAGAAGAGCTGCATGAAGGCAATGGTCGAGCTCTACGAAGAGACCGGCAACAACATCATCGCCGTGCAGGAATGCGATCCCGCCGAAGCCCACAAATATGGCATCGTCGGCCGCGGCGAGGACACGCATCACGGCTTCCGCATCACCGAGATGGTGGAAAAGCCGAAGACCGGCACCGCGCCATCCAATCTCTACATCAACGGCCGCTACATCCTGCAGCCCGAGATCTTCAAGATCCTCGAAGGCCAGGAGAAAGGCGCCGGCAACGAGATCCAGCTCACCGACGCCATGCTGAAGCTGGAGAAGCAGCAGCCCTTCTATGGCTACCATTATCAGGGCCGCACCTTCGATTGCGGGTCGCCGGAAGGCTTTGTCGAGGCCAATGTCGCCTTCGCGCTGTGGCGCAGTGACATGAACGAGAACATGGCCAGCGTGATCCGCACGCTTCTCGATGAGATAAAACCATCGGCGCGGCGCGGCGCGGCCTAAGGCAGGCACGCTGGAGACACGGCCTGACATGTCTGCTTGGCTAGATTCCTACCTCTGGACTTTCACGCCCAGGAAGATGCTGTTGGCGGTGTAGTCGCGACCCGGCAAATTGCTGGTCAGCTTTTCGGTCCTCACCCTTGTGGTCAGGCCGGCATAGCGGTTCAGCCACCATGTCAGTCCGGCCTCGGCGCTCAAGGTCAGGTCGTGGCCGTCGATGCCAATATAGTCACGCCAGTCGAGGCCCAACGCAGCATTGCCGGTGAGGTTGGCACGAATCTGGCGTTCGCCCGTCAGGCGGCCGGAATAGAGGATGTCGCCGCTTTCGTTAGCGGTGGTCGTGGGCTCGACTGTGGTCTTGCCGGTCAGGCCGATCGTCGTGCCGCGCTCCGGCGACCATTTGAGGTCGGCATTGACGGTCGCACCCGAAATCGCCTCCAGGTTTTTGTCGTCGATCGCTTCCCTGAGCCAGCCAGCCGAGAATTCACCCGATAGCTTCTCACCCATGTCGAGCGCAAGACCGGCGCGGGCGCCGAGCCGCGTCGACGAGCGCTCGAAGCCTTCGTTGTCGATGCGTTGGTCATAGGCCCGGCGGCCGACCTCGATTTCGGTGAAGGGGGTTATGGCGGGGGAGATCTCGTAGCCGGTCCGCAAGGTCGCGGTGTAGAGCGTGGAGTCTTGATCCTTCTGCGACAGCGAGGTGCCGTTTGAAAGCTTGGCGTCGCCATAGAAGTCGTGCGAGACCGCGCCGGTCAACGTGTACTGCATCTTGCCGACGTGTTTTTCGACGGCCAGGCTGCCGTCGACGGTCTGCCGCAGCGGCTGCTTGCTGACACCTGCAATGGCGTCCGGCGCCGACGCCGATTCCGGCACCGCCTCGTAGCCGAGCTTGGCGATGGCGCGCAATTCATTATCGAGGTCGACATTGAGCTGGCCTTCGATGCGCCCTTGCTCGTTGTGAACCGGGTAACCGGAGACGGTCTCGCGAAACAGGCCATAGCCGTCGATCGTGGCGGAGTTCTCGCGCCAGTCGGAGGCGGCGGAAAAACGCAGCGCCGTCTCGGACAACAGTGCCGACTTGCCGGCACTGCTCGAATCGCCGTTCGACGTGGCGGTCAGGCCCTGTTCGATCGTCGGCCGGATGACGAAGGAGCCCCATTTGACGCCGGTGGCGGCGAACGGATCATCCTCCGGCTTCTTTTTCTGGCCTTCGATGGCGTCCGTGCGCTCTGCACCTGGGTCGAGCTTCTGCTTGTCGGCGCTGTCGATGGTGAGGGCGCGGCGGTTGGCCGTCTCCTGATCGGTATCTGCACCATCGGTGGCGTCCGTCGTGGAGGCGGTCGTTGAAGCAGTGGTGTCGGTGTCTGCCGCCGTCGGCTTCTTCTTCTTTTTCGACTTGTCCGCAGCCTTGTCCTTGGCCTGGTCAGCCGCGTTCTGCCCGGCGGTCGATGAGCGGCGGCGAGGCTTGGGCGGTGCCGGAGTGTCGGCGGAGGTGTCGTCGGTGGCTGCCGGCGGGTCGAAAACGCTGCCGGCGGCAGTTGCGTCACCGGTGTCCGTGTCGTCAGGCACGGCGCCGGCGCTGGCCGGCAGATAGGTACGGGCCGGCGCATTGTCTTGCGCCGCATTGGTCGGCGCCTGACCTTGCGCTGCCAAAGCGAGTTGTCTCGCCTTGCGCTGCTGGTCGGACAGGATCGCCGATTCCGAAACTTCGCCGCGCAGTTCCGTTTCCTGCGCATGGAGCGCCGTTGGGCGCAGCAGGGCAGACATGCTGGTCGCCAGCAGCAAGGCGCAGACCGCCTTGCCCTTTCGTCCACTCGATTTTTCTGGCTGGACCCCGGACATCGCCACCACTGCTTGCGCGGCGCACGCGCGCCATACTTACCGAACCGTAAATGGGGATGGTTAACGGAGGGTTGAGGCGGGGCTCGTCAGCCGCTTGAAGCGCTGATTTCCAAAGGGATTCATGCCGCGCGCGTTAAGCTTTTGTTTTCACGCCTGTCGTTGTCGCAAACCACCGCACACGTTCGGACGACATGCCTGAGGCCATTTCTGTTGGACAGCGCGCCGGCAAAGCGCTAATCGCATCAGCCATGCATGCGGGATCCCTGGATAAGAAGCCTTTGGACAGGCAAGCCTCTATCGCTTCGGCGCTGAGGACGGTGGCAACCGAACAGGCGGGGGTCGCGGCCCTTGCCGACGCCCTCGAGAATGGATTGGCCGGGCCTTTTGCCCAGGCCGTCGACATGATCTCGAGGATTGAAGGGCGGCTCATCGTCACCGGTGTCGGCAAAAGCGGCCATATCGGATCGAAGATCGCGGCGACACTGGCCTCGACCGGCACTCCAGCCTTCTTTGTCCATCCCGCGGAAGCCAATCACGGCGATCTCGGCATGATCGCCAGGGACGACGCCATCATCGCCATGTCGTGGTCGGGCGAGAGCAAGGAACTGATGGGCATCGTTGCCTATTCCAGGCGCTTCTCCATTCCGTTGATCGCCATAACCGCCGGAGAGACATCGGCGCTGGCGCGGGCCGCCGACGTCGTGCTGCTGCTGCCGCGCACGCCGGAGGCCTGCCCGCACGGCCTGGCGCCGACGACATCGACGTTGCTGCAACTGGTGATGGGCGACGCACTGGCGATTGCCCTGCTCGAAGCCCGCGGTTTCACGCCGGATCATTTCCGCACCTTCCATCCGGGCGGCCAGCTCGGCGCCAACCTGACGCAGATCCGCGAGATCATGCATGTCGGCGACAGGCTGCCGCTGGTGGTTACGGGCACCGGCATGCAGGACGCGATCCTGGAACTGTCGCGCAAGGGATTTGGCTGCGTGGCGATCACCGACGCCGACGGTGCGCTGGTCGGCATCATCACCGATGGTGACATCCGCCGTCACATCGGCAGCAATCTGCTGGCGATGACGGTGGATCAGGTGATGACAAGAGGACCGAAGACGGCGACGCCGGACACGCTGGTGGCAACGGCCCTGCAGACGATCAACAATTCAGCCATCACCAGTCTGATGGTGGTGGAGGGCCGGAAACCAGTCGGCCTCATCCATCTGCATGATCTCTTGCGTATCGGCGCCGCCTAAGGTGGGCTGATATTAGGCTGATGCCGGCCTGACCTGAATCTCACACATCCTCAACGGCGTACGCTCAGACCGCCTCAACGGTCAGTTCCAGATCCGTGTCGGCCGCACCCGTCACGCGCACCTGCGTGCCGGCCGGCAGGTCCGGGCCGGAGACACGCCACAGCGTGTCGCCCAGCTTGATGCGGCCACGGCCGTCCCGGATCGGTTCGGCAAGTGTCGCCATGCGGCCGACCATCTGCGCGCCGCGCCGGTTGAGCAGCGGCTGGTCGGTTGGGTCGTTGCGACTGCCGACCAGTTTCTTGCCGACATAGGCCGAGACCAGCGATAGCGCCAGGAAGGCGAGGACCTGAACCTGCCAGGTCCAGAAGCCGGCGTCCCAGATCAGCAGCGACACCGCGCCGATGATCAGGGCGGCGATGCCGATCCACAGCATGAAGATACCCGGCGCGATGATTTCCATCACCAGCAGGACGAAGCCGAGAACCATCCAGTTCCACGGTCCGAGTTCGGAAATGATGCGGTCGATCATGGCTTATGATCTCAGTTCTCGCTCGGGCGCACGACCGGCGGGCGTGCGACCTGCCTCTGCGAGCCGGTGGTGCCTTCGCTGCGGAAGACTTCCTTGGCGATCTCGCCAATGCCGCCGAGCGAGCCGATCAGCGACGATGCCTCGAAGGGCATCAGCACGATCTTGCTGTTGGTGGCCGTGCCGATCCTGCCAAGCGCTTCGGTGTATTTCAGCGCCACGAAGTAGTTCAGCGCCTGCACGTCGCCCTTGGATATTGCTTCCGACACCACCTGGGTGGCGCGGGCTTCCGCCTCAGCCGAACGTTCGCGCGCCTCGGCGTCGCGGAAGGCGGCTTCCTTGCGGCCCTCGGCCTCGAGGATCTGCGACTGCTTGAGGCCTTCGGCGGCGAGGATCTGCGCGCGCTTGTTGCGTTCTGCCGTCATCTGCCGGCCCATCGATTCGATGAGGTTGGCCGGTGGGTTGATGTCCTTGATCTCGACGCGGGTGATCTTGATGCCCCACGGATGCGCCGCCTCATCGACGACACGCAGCAGGCGCTCGTTGATGGCGTCGCGGTTCGACAACAGCTCGTCGAGGTCCATCGAACCCATGACGGTACGGATGTTGGTCATCGTCAGGTTGAGGATGGCGTTCTGCAGGCCGGCGACCTGGTAGGCAGCCTGCGCCGCGTTGAGGATCTGGAAAAAGGCGATACCGTCGACACCGACAATGGCGTTGTCGCGGGTGATGATTTCCTGGCTCGGAACGTCGAGCACCTGCTCCATCATGTTCATCTTGGCGCCGATGCGGTCGACGAACGGGAAAATGAAATTGAGGCCTGGGCTCAGTGTCTTGGTGTAACGGCCAAAGCGCTCCACCGTATAGTTGTAGCCTTGCGGGATTGTCCTGATGCCTTTGATCAGAAGCACCAATACCAGAAGGGCAAGTGCACCAACCGCAATATCGAAACCACTGAAATCCATTTGGCTCTCCCTCAGACGAAGGCCGCACAAGCCATTCTCGCGCGGCCGACTTCACCAAAGACTTAAGTGTGTTTCAGATGCGTTACAATCAGGTGATGATGGATTGTTTGTGGTTTTGCACTCAGCGGTTGAAGGCAAACAGCCTTGCATCCGTGTCGTCTCGCCCGTCGATCGAGGCCGAGACAATCTCGGAAGCGATCTGCGAGAAGGTGATTCCGTTGCCGCCATAGCCCATCACCGCATGGATGCGCGGGTGGCGGGGAATGGCGCCGATATAGGGCAGCCCGGTGGTCGTGGTGCCGAACGAACCGGTCCAGGCGAATTCAGGCCAGGTGTCGAGATGCGGAAATAGCTGGCCGAGCTTCTCGGCGATGCGCGCGCTCTTGTCGCCGATCAGCGCGTCGCGCTGCGCCTCGTCGACAAAATCCTCGTCCTCGCCGCCGCAGACGACCCTGCCGTCGGCTGTCGCGCGCATATAGAGATAGGGGTCCGACGCCTCCCAAATGAAGGCCGCCTGTGGCCAGATATTTCGCGATTGCGGGCGTGTCGCAATCGCCCATGTCGAGATGATCCGGTGGGCCGCGGCCGGCACGATGTCGACCAACTCGTAGCCGGTGGCCAGAACAACGTGTTGCGCGGTTATGGTCGGTCCATCCCTGGTCGCGACGACAACCTCGTCGGCGCTGTCCTCGATCGCTGTGGCTTCGAGGGGGGCGTAGAAGCGTGCCTTGCGGTCCAGGGTCTTGAGCAATAGCCCGGCCGTCAGCTTGCGTGGGTCGAGTGCGATGTTGCCATGGCTGAGAATGCCGCCGTCGCGGTCGATGCCGAATGTCTCCGCCAGCGGCGCTGGTGTGAGATAGGTCGCGCCGATGCCGGCTAGCCGACGCGCCTCGACCTCGTCGCGCAGTTCCGACGGACCGAGCATCGTGCCGGCCAGATAGAGCGACGGCGTGCGGCTCGGGCCACATTTTATGCCGAGTTCGGCAATGCGGGCGGCGAGGTTGGAGACGGCGAGCCGCGAGCGCCGCCAGGCCTGTTCTGCCGCGACTTTGCCGATCATCTTCGAGAGCGTCGAAAGCGGCTGGTCGATTTCGAATTGCACCAGCGCGGTGGTGGCCGACGTGGATCCTTCCAGCGGGCCGCGGCGGTCGATGCAGATCACCGCATGGCCGTTCGCCGTCAGCGCCTCGGCCATCATGGCGCCGCTGATGCCCATGCCGATGATGAGCACATCCGTCTTGACGTCCCACGTCAGATTGTCCGTCGGCACCGCGGGCGCGCGATAGGCGGACCAGACGGGCCGGCCAGTTCTGAGGTCGAGTTTGCGTGGCATCGAATTCTCCGGAGGGCGCGCCTCAACGCCCCGGAGCGGGCGTTGTTCCGGTTCAGAGCGGCTCACCGCCTCACGGAAGCGGCGAGCCGCTCTGACTCTTGTTTGAAGCAATTCCGGACGGAAAACCGTTTCACACTTTTCCTGGAATTACTCTAGACCCAGCCGGACAGTTCGCGCCGCACCATCGCCTCGATCACCGCCATGCCCTCGGCGCTGTCGTTGAGGCAAGGGATGTGGGCGAAGTTCTTGCCGCCGGCATGATGGAAGGTTTCGGCCGCCTCGCGGCCGATCTCGTCCAGCGTCTCGATGCAGTCTACGGAAAAACCGGGATTAACGATGGCGATCGATTTCACGCCGTCCTGCGCGAGTTTCTCGACCGTCTTGTCGGTATAGGGCTGCAGCCATTCCTGCGCGCCGAAGCGCGACTGGAAGGTGATGATTAGTTTCTTGTCATCCCAGCCGAGCCGTTCGCGCAACAGCCGCGTCGTCTTCTGGCAGTGGCAATGATAGGGATCGCCCTTCTCGAAATAGGGCTTTGGAATGCCGTGATAGGAGGTGATGACAACCTCTGGCTCGAAATCCAGTGTCGTCAGATGTTGTTCGATCGAACGCGCCAGCGCTTCGATGTAGACCGGTTCGTCATAGTAGGGCGGCACGCTGCGGATCGCCGGCGCTCGGCGCATCTTCATCAAGGCGCGAAAAAGCTGATCGTTGGCGGTGGCGGTGGTGGTCGCCGAATATTGCGGATAGAGCGGGAACGAAAGAATGCGGTCGCAACCCTGTTCGACCAGTTTCTTGGTCACGCTCTCGGTCGAAGGATTGCCATAGCGCATCGCCCAGTCGACGACGACATCGGGCAGGTCGCGCAGGGCTTCGGCCAGCTTCTCGCCCTGGGCGCGGGTGTAGGTACGCAAAGGCGACTCGTTCTTCTCTCGGTTCCAGATCCGGGCATAATTGGCGCCCGACTTCTTGGGCCGTGTGGTGAGCACTAGGCCGTAGAGGATCGGATACCAGATCGCCCTGTTGAGCTCGATGACGCGTGGATCGGACAGGAATTCACGCAGATAGCGCCACATCGGCTTGAAGTCGGTACCATCCGGCGTGCCGAGGTTGACCAGCATGACGCCGATCTTGCCCGCCTTGACCGGCGGATGTCCTGCCGGCAGAGGGCCGAGCGCCTTTGCGGTTTTGGCATCGACAGGGGTGGAAAGCGTCATAAGGGTTCTCCGGGAGACGCGAACCTAAACTTCTTGCGCGCGCTTTCAATGCAGCGTCTGGCCGCACCTTAGCTCGAAAACAGGAAACCCGCCCGGTTTCCCGGGCGGGTGTCATTCTTGAAAAGGTGAAGCGACCTTACTTCGCCGGGATGGTCAGCGTGGCGCCAAGCTTAAGCTGGTGGGGCCTTTGACGCTTGTTGGCCTCATAGATTAGTTTCCACTTCGTCGCGTCCCCATAAGCCTTCTTGGCCAGATCCCAATAGGTATCGCCGGCAACGATGACATGGCTGGCTTCGGCTGGGGCGGCCTCCGCAGGCTTTGCCGGTTCTGCAGGTGCGGGCGCCGGAGCCGGGGCTGCTTCGGCTGGTTTTGCAGGTTCAGCCGGTGCCGGTGCGGCCGGCGGGGCTGGCGCTGTCTCTGTCGATATGGCCGGCGGTGTGTTGGCGATATCACCCGAGTTGGCAGGCAGTTCAGGCATTGCCGGCGCCGCATCGGCTGGCTTGGCGGCTTCAGCGGGTGCGGGCGCCGGGGTCGCCGGAGCGGCTTCCGCCGGCTTGGCCGGTTCGGCCGCGGGCGCCGCCGCGACGGTCGCTGCGATTTCAGTGATGCGGCCGTCGAGCTTCGGCGCGTAGGGCCGGTGGGCGCCGAGATAGTCGGCAACCACCTGTTCGAGGCCCGGACCGTAGTCGTAGGCATTCTTGGCCTTGTCGGCGAAGACCTTGTAGCCGTCGCCGCCCTGGCGGACATAATTGTTGGTGGCGACCAGATAGTCCTTGTCCGGGTTGAGCGGCGTCCAGGCGCCGCCTTCCATGACCTCCACCGACTTGACGCGGCCGGCATTGGGCGCGACGGATTTGTCGAAGGAATATTTCAGGCCGGCGACCTGCGGGAAACGTCCGGCGCCGTCCTCGATCTGGCTGAGGCCATTCTCGAGGCCGGCCACCAGGTCCTTGCCGGAAATCTGGAAGGTTGCCAGCGTGTTCTGGAACGGCAGCACGGTCAGCACCTCGCCCATGGTCACGGTGCCCTTGTCGATCGAGGCGCGCAGGCCGCCGCCATTGGAGATGACGATCTCGACGCCCTGTCCCTTGACGCGGTCGAGGATGGCGTCGGAGACTAGGTTGCCCATCGCGCATTCGCGGGCGCGGCAGCTCTCGCGGCTGCCGTCGATCACGTCGGAGGTCTCCGCCACTTCCTTGTTCTTCAGCGCCTCGATCGGCGCGCCAAGCTCCTTGATGCGGGCGAGCACGGCCGGGTCGGGCGCGATCGACTTGTCGAGATAGATCGGGTCGCCGCTGGCCGATTTGACGACGCCATTGTCGTCGAACACCACCTTGAACTCGCCGAGATATTTCGAATAGGACGCCGCCTGCACGACCGGCACCTTGTAACCGTCCGGGTTGTCGACCATCGTCGGATAGGGGCCTTCCGCCTTGGGGTCGGTGTTCGACAGCAGCGAATGGCTGTGGCCGCCGACGACGACGTCGATGCCCGGGATCTTGGCAATGACGTCGCGCTCGCGCTTGTAGCCGATATGGGTCACGGCGATGATCTTGTTGACGCCCTCTCCCTTCAGCTTCTCGACCTCGGCGGTGATCGACTTGACGTCGTCCTCGATAGTGACGTTGGGGCCGGGGGAGGCGAGTTCCGGCGTGTCGTTGGTGATCGCGCCGATGATGCCGATCTTCTGGCCGCCGACCTCGACGACAACAGACGGCTTGACGCGGTCGCCGAGCTTGGATTGCGCGTTGGCCTTCACATTGGCGCCCAGCACGGGGAACTTGATCATGTCGAGGAACGGCGCCAAGGCCACTTCGCCATCGTCGAATTCATGGTTGCCGAGCGCCATGGCGTCGAACTTCATCTCGTTGAGGAATTCGCCTTCGACCTTGCCCTTGTAGGTCGTGTAGAACAGCGATCCCTGGAAATTGTCTCCGGCGCTGAGCAGCAGCACGTTCTGGCCTTCCAGCTTCTTGCGCTCCTGGGCGATCGCGGTGATCAGCCGGCCCGCGCCGCCGATGCATTCGCCCTTGGTCTCCTCATCAGCCGAGCAGGTCGATTCATATTTGTTGTTGCCTTCGATGCGGCTGTGCCAGTCGTTGATGTGCAGGATGTTCAGCGTGTAGTCGGCAAAGGATGCGCCGGCCGACAGGCCGAGCGCTGAGGCGGACAGGGCGGCAATGGCAGCAAGCTTCTTCATCTTCGTCTCCCGGAAAGCTGATCAGAGGCCTTTAACGCTCTTGCTTGACTGGAACATAACAGTCGGCGCTTTGGCCATGTTCCCATCGCGTTCCGGATGACGCAAGCGGAAATCCGGGAACCTTTGCCGGCATAAAAAAGGACGACGGCCAATCGGCCGCCGTCCTTGGGGGAGCGAATGCTCGCTGGTTCAGGCGCGCCGTGTCAACACGAAATTCTGGCCGCTGGAGCTGGTGCAGTTGAGCTGGCTTGTCGAAACCATCAGGCAGTTGAAGCTGACCGCGGTCTGGCGGATCAGCGACGTGCCGTTGATCTGCACCGACGTGGCGCCGGTCATCGTGTAGCTGCCATCGGCAAGCTTCTGACCGGTGTCGGTGGCGACGGTCGTGAAGGTGCCGCTGGCGAAGGTCGACAGGCCGGTTCCCTTGGCGTCGATCCAGGAGCCCTCGACGCCTTTCGGCGCCGCTGCCATCGGCGGCTCATTGGGGCCACTGGTCGTACAAGCAGCAAGCCCGGCCAAGGCTGCCGCCGCTACGCTCATCGAAAGAACTTTGCGCGCAATGTTGTTCATATGAAAATCCTCTCCTCAGTCCGCATCCCTTCAATCGCCCGATTTCCGGGCGATTGCAAGGCAATGGAGTATCCCGGGCAGGCCGCTATCGAACGAGGATGTTGCGGAACTGCCACGGGTCGTTGCGGTCGAGGTCTTCCGGGAACAGGCCAGGGCGGTTATCGAGCGGCGTCCAGTCGGTGTAGTAGCCCTTGACCGGTCCGAGATACTGGGACTGCACTTCCAGGCAGCGCCTGTAATCCATCTCGTCGGCCTCGACGATACCGGCCTCGGGATTCTCCAGCGCCCAGACCATGCCCGAGAGCACCGCCGAGGTGACCTGCATGCCGGTGGCGTTCTGGTAGGGCGCCAGCTTGCGCGCCTCGGCGAGCGACAGCTGCGAGCCGTACCAGTAGGCATTCTTGTCATGGCCGTAGAGCAGCACGCCGAGTTCGTCGACGCCGTCGACCAGCTCGTTCTCGTCGAGCACGTGGTGCTCCGGCTGAGGCTTGCCGGCGGCGCCGAACATCTCGTCCAGCGACAGCAGCGCGTCGTTGCAGGGATGATAGGCATAGTGGCAGGTCGGGCGGTAGTGCACCTTGCCCTTCTTGGAGCGTACGGTAAAGAAATCGGCGATCGAGATCGCCTCGTTGTGCGTCACCAGGAAGCCGTACTGGGCGCCGGGCGTCGGGCACCATGAGCGCACGCGCGTGTTGGCGCCGGGCTGCTCCAGATAGATGGCGGCCTTCGAGCCGTGCTTGTGCTTCTTGGCGTTCTTCGGCATCCACGTCTCATGCGTGCCCCAGCCGAGCTCGGCGGGCTGCAGACCCTCGGAGATGAAGCCCTCGACCGACCAGGTGTTCCAGAACACGTCCATCGGCTTCGGCTTCTTGGCGCGCTGGGTGTCGCGCTCGGCGATGTGGATGCCCTTGACGCCGGCCTTCTTCATCAGCTTGGCCCAGCCCTCGCGGTCGTCCTGCGCGGGCTCTGAAAACTCGAGGCCAAGGTCGGTGGCGAGATTGACCAGCGCCTGCTTGACGAACCACGAGACCATGCCGGGGTTGGCGCCGCAGGTGGAGACCGCCGTCGCGCCGCCGGGCTTGTCGTGCTTTTCCTTGAGCAGCGACTCGCGCAGTGCATAGTTGGTGCGGCTGGCGTTGTCGGCCTTGGCGTCGAAATAGAAGCCGAGCCATGGCTCGACGACGGTGTCGATGTAGAGCACGCCGAGCTTGCGGCAGAGCCGCATCAGGTCCACCGAGCCGGTATCGACCGACAGGTTGATGCAAAAGCCCTGGCCGCCGCCATTGGTCAGAAGCGGCGTCAAGAGCTTCTTGTAGTTCTTCTCGGTCACCGCTTCCTGGACGAAGGCGATGCCGCGCTCGTCGAGCAGCTTGCGGTCGGTGTCGCGCGGGTCGATGACCGTCATGCGCGACTTGTCGAACTTGAAATGGCGCTCGATCAGCGGCAGCGTTCCCCGGCCGATCGAGCCGAAGCCGATCATCACGACAGGGCCGGTGATTTCACCGTAAACGGGCCAGTTTTCATTCGCCATTTTATCGAGCACTCCTTCAAAACCCAGGAAACTGGGAAAACACGCGCAAAACCGGGGATTTTTGCCCGGCGGCCATGCGCTACATCACAGATCATTGTCATAAACCAGCGAAAAGCGCCAACCAGCGGTCAGCCGTCATTGGCCATGTGGTTAAGGACCGACATCAGCCGGTCGCGGTCCGCGGTCAGCCCCTTGTAGTCGAGCTGGGCGAGATCGAGCGCTTCGAGTTGGGCGGCGAAAGACACCGCCAGCGTTGCCCGATCCGGGTGCCGGGCGAGCACGGCGAGAGGGTCGAGATGGATGCGGATGGTGAACAGGATATCGCGTGCAACAGGCAGTTTGCGCAGGGTTTGCCGCTCGACGCGGATGAAGGCATGGGCGTCGATGTCGCCATCGGGAAAGCGCGACGGCCGGTTGGTGGCGCGGTCGATGCGCTGCAGGTCGGAGAGCGGATGGTAGAGCGCGTTGTCAGTCTGGATCGACCAGTTGTAGCG
>NZ_RZQG01000639.1:0-3490 GCF_003998635.1 Mesorhizobium sp. M7D.F.Ca.US.004.03.1.1 | reverse complement strand
GGTTACAGCTCGTAAGCCGCTATCGTCGCGAAGGCGCGCGCGCTACCGGCGAAATGAGCGTTCACTACCTACATTTCGACGCTGCAGAAGATATCGCGCGCCTCGGCGCACTTATGAAGGTGAACCCTCCCATTCGCAACGGTATGCGGGAACCGTTGTGGCAGGAATTACAACGCGACGGGTGCGAGTTCGTTTCTTCCGACCACAGTGCTTGGCCTCTTGCACGCAAGCAGGTCGCCTCATCATTCTATGCGCCGGCCGGCATTCCAGGGCTGGAGACGCTGTTGCCAGCCTTCTTTACTGGCTTGGCGAAACGCGGTCTGGATGCGCCACGGCTTTGTTCGCTGTATCTTGCGGAGAGGCCCGCGCGCTTTTTCGGCTTGTGGCCTCGAAAGGGGCATCTCTCCCCCGGTGCTGATGGGGACATCGTTGTAGTCAGAACCGCACCCTATCAGTTCGACGCCTCCAAAACTCATGACGGGCTGCAATGGAGCCCGTTCGACGGTGAGATGTTTGCCGCCAGCGCCTCCGCGACATTCGTACGTGGCAAGTTGGCTTGGGATGGCAGTGTTATCAAAAGCCAGGTTGGAGGCGGTGAGTTTGTTCCCCGACAGAACAATCGGGGGGTTTAGGGAGTCAAGAAGAAGCGATGGAAGCGTCCAAAAAGGGGAACAAATGAGACAGACATCCACGAAACACGATGAAGCCAGACCGATGGAGACTGGAGGTGTCGCGCGGTTTCCGTCATCGTCGCGGGAAGGCCGGAACTCGATATCGATCTCCGGAGTATCCAAGACTTTCAAGACGCGCAACGGCCCCATCCAAGCGCTGAGCGCGGTCGAACTTGAGGTGGCCGAAGGCGAGTTCGTGTCGGTGATCGGCCCCAGTGGCTGCGGCAAGAGCACTCTGATGATGCTGCTCGCGGGGCTGGACAAGGCGACCACCGGCAGCATTCGGGTCGGCGGCAAGCCGATCGTCGGACCGAATTCCGACATCGGTGTCGTCTTCCAGCAGGATGTCTTGCTGGAGTGGCGCAGTGCGATGGCGAACGTGATGCTTCAAGCCGAGATAAGGGGCCTTGATCTGACGCAGTCGCGCAAGCGGGCCGAGGAACTTCTCGGCATGGTCGCTCTCGACAATTTTCACGATGCGATGCCCTATGAGTTGTCTGGCGGAATGCGTCAGCGGGTTTCCATCTGCCGAGCCCTGCTCCACAACCCGCCTCTGCTGGTGATGGACGAGCCATTCGGCGCACTCGATGCATTAACCCGCGACCAACTGCAGGTCGATCTCCTGCGCCTATGGTCCAACCGAAGTATGACCATTGTTTTCATTACGCATTCGATCTCAGAGGCCGTATTTCTCAGCGACCGTATCGTCGTAATGTCACCTCGTCCCGGCAAGATCGAGACCATCATCGACGTCAAGCTTGAGCGTCCGCGTCGCCTGGCCGTGCGCGACAGCTCCCAATATGCACACCACGTCCAGCAGGTGACCGATATTTTCAAGACCCTGGGCGTACTCAAGGAGGACGAAATATGACCACCGACGCGCTAGTTGTTTCGCCAGATACAAAGCTTTCGCGGGCGTGGCTCAACGAGCCTCCCTACGCATTGATCACGCTTGTGCTCCTCGTCGTAGTCTGGCAACTCGCCTGCACGGTCGGGGGCGTCCCGAACTACCTGTTACCGTCGCCCTACCAGATCGGACGCGATCTCGTCGTGGGCTTTCCGTACTTCATTCCGCACACGACTGCGACGGCATGGGTAATCCTGACCGGGTTTCTGGCAAGCGTCGCGGTTGGCGTCCCGATTGCCGTCATGCTCAGCTATTCGCGCATTCTGAACAAGTCCCTCTATCCGTTGATTGTCGGCTCCCAGGTTGTGCCAAAGGTCGCCATTGCGCCTCTCATGTTGGCTTGGTTTGGCTTTGGGATTACGCCGAAGATCGCCATTGTGATTCCCATCCCCTTCTTTCCCGTGTTCATCAATTCGGTGGTTGGGTTTCGATCTGCCCCGCCACAGATGCTCTTCCTGGCGCAGTCGATGGGCGCGAGTCTTTGGCAAACATTTTTCCGTTTTTGCCTGCCGAATGCGCTTCCCAGTATTCTCGCCGGCCTCAAGATGGCGGCGGTGCTGGCAGTCATCGGCGCCGTCGTGGCGGAATTCGTCGGGTCAGACAAAGGGCTGGGCTATGTCATCCTCATTGCAGGGTCGAACTTCGATATCACCCGCCAGTTTTCCGCGATCATCCTGCTTACCGTGCTCGGCATGGCCTTTTTCTGGGTGATCGAGTTCATCGAAAGGCGGGTCATTCCCTGGCACGTGTCGGTGCGCACCGAGATCTGATTCCACAAACCTCTGGAGATAAGAGATGCCAAGACTGATAAATGCTCAGGAAAAGGGCGTGTGCGTCATCGCCGCGACGCCTTTTAGAGATGACGGAGCCATCGATCACGCCAGCATCGACACGCTCGTCGAATTCTATATTGAAACAGGCGTTGACGGCATGACCGTGCTTGGAATGATGGGCGAGGCCAACAAGCTTTCGGAGGAAGAAAGCAAGACGGTGATGAAGCGCTTCGTCGACCGTGTCGCCGGGCGTGTTCCGGTCGTGGTTGGCGTGAGTAATCCTGGCACGGACGCGTTGCTTCGTTTCTCGGCCGAGGCAATGGACGCCGGGGCATCGGGTGTCATGATCGCGCCGTTGCCGAGCCTCAAGAACGAGGATCACGTCTTTAAATACTACGCAACTATTGCTGAACGACTGGGTACGGCGGTCCCTATCGTCTTGCAGGACTATCCGTTCGTGACGACGGTTAATCTGTCGGTGGAGACGATCAATCGCCTCGTCGACGCTCTGCCGCAAATGGTTATGCTCAAGCATGAGGATTGGCCGGGCCACGATAAGCTGACAAGGCTGCGTAAGGGGTCATCCGAAGGACGTCACCGGCGCATCAGCATCCTTGTTGGCAATGGTGGGCTCTATCTGCCGCAGGAGCTTGCCCGTGGAGCCGACGGTGCAATGACCGGATTCGCATATCCAGAAATGCTGGTCCAGGTCACACGACTGTTCGCAGCAGGGGAGGGAACCACGGGTGAGGATATATTCGATGCCTATCTGCCACTGCTGCGTCATGAGGCGCAGCCTGGCATCGGGTTAGCCCTGCGCAAAGAGGCGCTTCGCCGTCGCGGCGCTATTGCCAGCGCCTTTGTACGGGCTCCAGGGGCGCGGTTGTCCAGAGAGGACCACGATGAGTTGAGTCGACTGGTCGAACGACTGGAACGTCGTCTCGGGGCGTCAAAACGGCCCGCAGCCAAGACCGGCTGACGCCGATGCAGGAAACGGCGAAAGTGCTAAGCTTTTGTCCCCCCGGTTGCGAATTTTGACGCGCTGTTGTGGGAATTGAGTCCGGGCATTCAGCGAGGTTGAGAACATTTCATAGGTTGTGCAGCCCTGGTGGCATAGGCGGAGTCGAACCTTTCAGGGC
>NZ_RZQG01000638.1:0-3495 GCF_003998635.1 Mesorhizobium sp. M7D.F.Ca.US.004.03.1.1 | reverse complement strand
ACCTTTCCCCCGCCGACATCGAGCTATTGCTCGACAGGGCGGACCGCGCAGTCGCGATCTCGCGGCAGTCCGAGAAAAAAACCTCGACGCTGCGCGGCCGCACCCAGATCAACCTCTTCTATGAAGCCTCGACGCGCACGCAGTCGTCGTTCGAGCTTGCCGGAAAGCGGCTCGGCGCCGACGTCATGAACATGTCGGTGGCAAGCTCTTCGGTGAAGAAGGGCGAAACGCTCATCGACACGGCGATGACGCTGAACGCCATGCGGCCCGACATATTGATCATCCGCCACCAATCGGCGGGCGCGGCGGCGCTGCTGGCGCAGAAGGTCGGCTGCTCCGTCGTCAATGCCGGCGACGGTGCGCATGAGCACCCGACACAGGCGCTGCTCGATGCGCTGACCATCCGCCGCGCCAAGGGGCCGCTGTCGAAGCTGATCGTGGCGATCTGCGGCGACATCCTGCATTCGCGCGTGGCGCGCTCGAACATCATGCTGCTCAACGCGCTCGGCGCGCAGGTGCGTGTCGTCGCGCCGTCGACGCTGTTGCCCACCGGCATCGAGAAGATGGGTGTCATCGTCACTCGTTCGATGGCCGAAGGCCTCAAGGGCGCCGACGTGGTGATGATGCTGCGCCTGCAGCGCGAGCGCATGGAAGGCGCCTTCGTGCCTTCGGTGCGCGAATATTTCCGCTATTTCGGCCTCGATGCAGAGAAACTGAAGGCGGCCAAGGACGACGCGCTGGTGATGCATCCCGGGCCGATGAACCGCGGCGTCGAGATCGCCTCGGAAATCGCCGATGGTCCGCAAAGCGTCATCCAGGAACAGGTCGAGATGGGCGTTGCCGTGCGCATGGCCGTCATGGAAGCCCTGCTTGACCCGCGCCGCAACCATGAGGGCCGCGGCGCATGAGCATAACGGTTTTTGAGCGCGCCCGCATTGTCGATCCCTCGCGCAGCATGGACGAAGTCGGCGCCGTCATCGTCGATGGCCGCAAGATCGTCGCCGCCGGCAAGGCAGCGCTGAACCAAGGCGCCCCCGAGGGCGCGGCCGTTATCGACTGCGCCGGCAAGGCGATCATTCCCGGCCTGATCGATGGCCGCGTCTTCATCGGTGAGCCGGGCGGCGAGCATCGCGAAACCATTGCGTCGGCAAGTGTCGCGGCAGCGGCCGGCGGCGTCACCTCCATCGTCATGATGCCCGATACCGACCCGGTGATCGACAATGTCGCGTTGGTCGAGTTCGTGCTGCGCACCGCCAAGGACACGGCAAGCGTCAACGTCTTTCCGGCAGCGGCAATCACCAAGGGCCTCGACGGGCGCGAAATGACCGAGTTCGGCCTGCTGCGCGAAGCCGGCGCGGTCGCCTTCACCGATGGCCGCCACACCATATCGAGCGCGCTGGTGATGCGCCGCGCACTGACCTATGCACGCGACTTCGGCGCCACCATCGTGCATGAAACGCAGGATGCCGACCTGGGGTCATCCGGCGTAATGAATGAGGGCCTCTACGCAAGCTGGCTCGGCCTTTCCGGCATTCCGCGCGAAGCCGAATCCATTCCGCTGGAGCGCGATCTTGCGCTAGCGCGGCTGACGCGCGGTTCGTACCATGCGGCAAAGATCTCGACGGCGATGGCGGCAAACGCCGTGACGCGCGCGAAAGCCGATGGTGCAGCCGTCACATCGGGCGTCGCGATCCACAATCTGTCGCTGAATGAAAACGATGTCGGCGAGTACCGCACCTTCTTTCGCCTGACGCCGCCCCTGCGCGCCGAAGAAGATCGGCTGGCGATGATCGAGGCGGTCAGGGACGGCACGATCGACATCATCGTCTCCTCGCACGACCCGCAGGACGTCGACACCAAGCGCCTGCCTTTCGCCGACGCGGCGGCCGGCGCCATAGGGTTGGAGACGCTGCTGGGCGCGGCACTGCGGCTCTACCACAATGGCGACGTGCCGTTGCTCCGGCTGATCGAGACCCTGTCCACGGCTCCGGCAAGACTGTTCGGACTGCCCGGCGGCACGCTGAAGCCGGGTGCTGTCGCCGATCTTGCGCTTGTCGATCTCGACGAACCCTGGATCGTCAGCGAAAGCGGCATTCGTTCGCGCTCGAAAAACACCTGTTTCGAAGGCGCGCGGCTGCAGGGTAAGGTCTTGCAAACGCTGGTTGCGGGCCGCACAGTGTTTTCCGCCTGAGCCGGCAAACGCGCACCGCGCCTGATCCGGTCAAACTGGGGAAATGCGGGGGAAACAATGACTTACAGCCTCATCCCAGCGCTTGTGTTTGGCTATTTGCTTGGCTCGATTCCTTTCGGACTTCTGCTGACGCGAGCGGCCGGCCTTGGTGATGTGCGCAAGATCGGCTCCGGCAATATCGGTGCCACCAATGTCTTGCGCACCGGCAACAAGGGCCTTGCCGCCGCGACGCTGCTGCTCGACGCGCTGAAAGGCACGGCTGCCGTGCTGATATCAGGCCATTTTGCGCCTGAACTGGCGATCTGGGCCGGTCTCGGTGCCTTTCTCGGTCATCTCTTCCCGGTATGGCTCGGGTTCAAGGGCGGCAAGGGCGTCGCCACCTATCTCGGCGTGCTGATCGGCCTGGCCTGGCAGGTGGCGCTGATCTTCGCCGTCGTCTGGCTGGTGGTGGCTTTCCTGTTCCGTTTCTCCTCGCTGGCGGCGCTGACGGCGGCCGTCGTCGTGCCGATCGCGCTCTATGTCCTGAGTACACCGCAAATTGCCGGACTGTTCGTAGTGATGAGTATCATCGTCTTCATCAAGCACAGGGAAAACATTTCCCGCCTGCTTGCCGGCACCGAGGGCAAGATCGGAGCCAAGGGGTGAGCGAGCGCGCCGCCGAGGTGAGCGAGCCGACCGCCGGGCCGCGCCTCAGCGACCGGCAGCGGCTCAGCTGGCTGCGGCTGATTCGCACCCAGAATGTCGGCCCCGCCTCCTTTCGCGACCTGATCAACCGCTTCGGTTCGGCCGAAGTCGCACTGGAAATGCTGCCGGAATTGATGATTTCGGGCGGCGCCAACCGCATTGCCCGCATCCCAGCGATCGCGGAAGCCGAGGCCGAATTGGAAACGGCCCGAAAGGCTGGCGCGCGCTTTGTCGGCATTGGTGAGCCTGACTATCCGCCGCTCTTGCGCAACATGGACCATCCGCCGCCGCTGTTGGCGGTCAAAGGCAATGCCGCCGTCTTCCGGCTGCCGGGGATCGCCATTGTCGGTGCCCGCAACGCATCGCTGGCCGGTATCAAGATGGCGCGCATGCTGGCGGCGGATCTCGGCCGCGACGGCTATGCAATCGTCTCCGGCCTGGCCCGCGGCATCGACACGGCGGCGCATCAGGGCAGTCTGGCGACTGGCACCATCGGCGTTCTGGCCGGAGGCCTCGACCTGCCCTACCCGCCTGAAAATGCCGGCCTGTGTCAGGACATTGCCGAGCGCGGCGCCGTCATCTCGGAAATGCCCTTCGGTTGGCAGCCGCGCGCCCAGGAT
>NZ_RZQG01000637.1:0-3519 GCF_003998635.1 Mesorhizobium sp. M7D.F.Ca.US.004.03.1.1 | reverse complement strand
GTGACGATCAGGCCGAGGCTGACGGCCCTTTGCGAATCCATCCTGCCGCCTTCGGCCGTCACGGTAACCGTGATCGGCTGGGTTTCGCCGACCATTGACGAGGCGAGGCTGCTACACAGTTTCGGAAGGTAAGAGCCGACATCGATCTCCTCGATGCCGGCCGAGGTGTGGAGATGGCGTTGCACCTCGGCCACGGACAGAACGCGCTGATGGGCATCCTTGAGATGCTGGCGTGTCTCTTCCGACGTGACCGAGCGTGCCTTCAGCAACAGGATCGAGGCAATGATCTGCAGGCTGTTGGCGACCCGGTGCTCCATCTCGCGCAGCAGGACGTCTTTCTGCCGAAGCAGATCTTCGGTGCGGCTGAGCAGTTCTTCCTTCTCCCGCTCGATGATACGACGGGCCGTTATATCATTGAAGGCGAGAAGGATGGTGATGGCCGGACTGTGGTCGTAAAGCACCTTGCGGGCATTGAGCAGCATGGTGCGGCGGCCAATCTGCGGGAAATCATGCTCGACCTCGAAATCGTCCATGGCGGTCTTCTCGGGAATGATCGTCTCCAGCAGCAGGCGAAGTGCCGGAATATCCCACTGACCGTCGCCGAGCGCGTAAAGCAGCGAGCCTTGGGTCTGCTGCGGGTCGACTTCAAATGTGTTGTAGAAGGAGCGGCTGGCCGCCAGCACGCGAAACTGTTCGTCGAGGACGAGAAACGGCTCGGTGATCGTATTGACGATCGCTTGCGCCAGCGTCTGCGCGTCTTCGATATTCACGATGGGTTGAAACATGGGCACAAGCCAGACGAGCGGCATTTTGCCCCTCCAACCATCAGCACTATACCTTTGCCCAGGTGTTGTCGCGAATTGAATCCGCCGGCACGATGATGTGATGTCGTACATCGTCCCTAAAAAAGGCGGGCACTTGGCCCGCCTCCGGCCCGTTCTATTCGGGCATTCGCCCAAATCCTGCTACGTCAATTCGCACCGCCGAGCTGCTTGGTCATCTTGCAGAAATTGTCATGCGACTTGGCAATGGCCTCGTCGCCGCATTCCTTCATCATGCCTGCGCGGTCTTCTTCCTTCATGGCCATCCATGCGACCTTGAATTCCGCCTCGGACTTCATGGTCTTCATCCCGGCATCGGTGAAGAACGGCGACATCTTCGCCGGATCGTCGAGTGCCGACGTTCCGGTGGCACCGCCGGCAAGTGCGGCGCCAGTCATCATCGCAAGCGCCATCGCGCCCATCGTGAGCATCTTGAGGTTCATTTGGGAATTCCTCTCTGTCGAGGTCATTGGAATAAACGACCTGCAGACAAACGAGATCGAGAGAAAACAGTTCCTTCAGATGAATATATATTAAAACAATGTTCTATTTCGCCGGCTTTGCCGCCAATCGATCATTCCATATCAGGTACGTCGCCGCTGACGAAGAGCGTGTTCGGCGGGCCGTATTCGCCCAGCGTCGGATCGGCCTCGCGGCTCCAGGCGATAACGCCGGCATGCTTTGCCGCCAGAGCCCTGGCGGTGCGTATGGCGCGGTCCTCGCTCTGCTGGTCGGCGGGTCCAAAGGCTGGGAACAATTCGCCATCCTCGCCGCGATCGAACGCGACCACGACGATCAGCCTTGGATTTTCTGGCCACTGGAATCGGACATCTTGCACCTTTGGCGCGGAACCTATCACAATACAGGGAATTGGGTCGGCACGTTCGATTTCGGAGGTGGGGTGGTGCAAGACCAGCGTTTCGATGAGCCGGTCAGGATTGCGCTCGGCCGATCGCGAAACTCGATCTTCAATGTGGAGAGGGTGGCTCAGGCTGCCGACATCCTGATGAACCGCTGGCCGGTTGTGACCGGGCAAAGGCATATGGTTGCCCGCAAGGTCTGCCTGGCCGTGCTTGAGGGCAAGAAAGAAGCCTCGGCGGCACGGGCGGCATTCATCAACGCAGCGATCGAGGCGGACATCCTCGTCGAGCCCCGTGAGGTGTCGATACCGTAGCGTGTCCGGTCAAGCTTGAATCAAGAACTGGCGCTATCCTCTTGATTGATTGCGGTCTTTTCGGTTGATCGGTGGTCGGTTTCTCGGAATCCGTATGCCGGCCTGTCGTCGGCGGTTTTGCAGGCATTCCGCAACGTTCGCGCCCGTTGGCCTGCTTTTGGATCCCGTTGACACGGCGTCCGTGGATATATATTGAACAGGATTATACAGGTTCACTGAACAGGTACCCATATGAAGCGGCGCGCGGTTCAACTGTCTCCCGGCACGGGCAAGCCCGAGCAGATCGCCACCGTCCTCGAACATGAGATCCGCTCCGGCGTTCTCGGCTTCGGCGACCGCCTTCAAAGCGAAAACGAACTCGTCCAGCGCTTCTCCGTCAGCCGCAATACGGTCCGCAAGGGTCTCGAGGAACTGTCCAGCCGCGGGCTGATCACCACCAAGGTGGGCATCGGTTCGTTCGTCACCTTCGACGGTAAGCCGGTCGATGACGCCATCGGCTGGTCGCGGGCGTTGGCCGATGCTGGCGCCAATGCCGAGACGCGGACGCTGCGGCTGGAGGTCATCGAGGACACTGATCTGGCTGCGCTGCTTGGTATCGAAAGCCCGTTATTCATTGCCGTCGACCGGGTGCGCACCAACGCCAGTGACGGCCATGCGATCTCTATCGAGCGCAGCCGGCTGCCATTGTCACTCGAGCTTGAGGACGTACCGTTGCGCGGATTGCGCGAGGGCTCGCTGCACCAGACGCTGCGCGCCGCCGGCCTCATTCCCGACCATGGCGAGGAATGGGTCGAGATCGAGATGCTCAATGCCGAGGATGCGGCCATCCTCGGCTGCCCGCAAGGCACGCCGTTCCTGCGCGGCCGCCGGCTGACGCGTGCGGCCGATGACCGGCCGATCGAGTATGTCACCAGCCTGCTCAATCCGGCGCATTTCGCGCTGCATATGAGGTTCTGAGCGATGTCGGATGCAACCAGCAAGGCCATTGATCGCGCCATGGGCGCACTTGTCGGCGGGGCGCTGGGAGACGCGCTCGGTATGCCGACGCAGCTTCTGTCACCGGCCCGCATTGCCGAACTCTACGGCCATGTCGAGGATTTCATCGCGCCTTTCGCCGATCATCCGGTGTCGAAGGGACTGGCTGCCGGCACCATCACCGACGACACCGAGCAGGCGCTGCTGCTCGGCCGCATTCTGGTCGAATCCGGCGACCGCTTCGACCACGCGCGCTGGGTCAATGCACTGCTCGACTGGGAGCGCGAGGTGAAGGCGCGCGGCAGCTATGATCTGCTGGGGCCGTCGACCAAACGAGCCATCGACGCCATCAACAATGGTGTGCCGGCCGAGGAAGCAGGACGCAGCGGCGACACCAATGGTGCGGCCATGCGCATCGCGCCTGTCGGCATCATGATGCCGCTCGAACCCTTGGAGGCGTTCGTCGCCAAGGTGGCGGAGACCTGCCGGGCCACGCACAACACCTCGATCGCCATCGCTTCGGCTGCAGCCGTCGCTGCCGCGGTCAGC
>NZ_RZQG01000636.1:0-3520 GCF_003998635.1 Mesorhizobium sp. M7D.F.Ca.US.004.03.1.1 | reverse complement strand
GTCGCTGGTGATGACGCCGCAGCTGATGCAGTCGATTCGGCTGCTGCAGTTCACCCATGTCGAGCTCGAGCATTTCATCGACGAGGAAATCGAGCGCAATCCGCTGCTGGAGCGCGCCGAACCGCAGGACGATGCCGCCGGCGACCAGGCGCAGAAGATCGAGGCGGAGCCGCAAACCACCACTGACGGCGACTGGTTCGAAAACGAGACGCAGTGGAGCGCCGAGGCGATCTCGGACAAGCTCGACACGTCGCTGGAAAACCTGTTTCCCGACGATCCGGGCACCAGTGAGCGGCTCGGTCCGGACCTGACGGCGCAATGGAAATCGGCTTCCGGAAATGGCGCGAGTTCCTCATCCGAGGGTTTTGACGCCGGCGACATGGCGGCTGCGGCGATCACGCTGCGTGACCATGTCGGCGAACAGGTCGCGCTCGCCTTCGCCGACCCCGCCGCGCGGCTGATCGCCGCCGACCTCGCCGACGGCCTCGACGAAAGCGGCTATTTGCGCGCCGACATGGCCGAGATCGCTGCTCGTCTCGGTACGGACGCCGCCGCGGTGGGTAAGGTGCTGGCTGTGTGCCAGACTTTCGAACCGGCCGGCCTGTTCGCCCGGGACCTCGCCGAATGCCTGTCGCTGCAGCTTGCCGTGCGGGACCGGCTCGATCCGGCAATGAAGGCGCTGATCGCCAATCTCGAACTGCTGGGACGGCGCGATTTCCACGCATTGAAACGGATCTGCGGTGTCGACGAGGAGGACCTGCTCGACATGCTGGCCGAGATCCGGGCACTCGATCCCCGGCCGGGGATGGCGTTTTCGGGCGGCGCCAGCGACGCGATCGTCGCCGATGTCGAGGTGCGTGCGGCCAATGACGGCAGTTGGACGGTCGAACTCAATGCCGAAACGCTGCCGCGCGTTTTGGTCGACCATATCTATTTCGCCCAGGTCTCGCCGCAGGCGAAGAACCAGGCGGAAAAGGATTTTCTGGCCGAATGCCTGCAGAACGCCAACTGGCTGACGCGCAGCCTCGACCAGCGGGCGAAGACCATCCTCAAGGTCGCCTCGGAAATCGTTCGCCAGCAGGACGCCTTCCTCGTCCATGGCGTGCGCCAGCTGAAACCGCTCAACCTGCGCACGGTGGCCGATGCCATCGGCATGCACGAATCGACGGTCAGCCGGGTCACCGCGAACAAATATATGCTGACGCCGCGCGGCGTGTTCGAGCTTCGTTACTTCTTCACCGCCTCGATCGCTGCGTCGGGCGGCGGCGACGCGCATTCCTCGGAAGCGGTGCGCGATCGCATCAAGCAGTTGATCGATGAGGAAAAACCGGTCGACGTGCTTTCCGACGATGCGATCGTCGACATGTTGCGCGAGAGTGGCGTCGATATTGCTAGGCGTACGGTCGCCAAGTACCGGGAAGGCATGAATATTCCCTCCTCGGTGCAGCGCCGGCGCGAGAAACGGGCGCTGGCCAGCGCCGGGCGCTGAGGCGGTCCGATTTTCCACAGGCCCGCACTTCATTGACAAGCCGCGGTGAAGTGGCTAGAAGCCCGCCCGCATGAGACGGGCTAGATGCCTGCATGCGGATGGTCCGTCACGACGTTGGCCTCGGGACGGTCAAAGGGCGGCTTGTGATCAACCGGAAAGTTCGGATTTAAAATCGGCGCGAGTGACGCCGCAAAGCTTGTGCGCACGGATCACGAGTATAAACTCGGGCCAGTTTGAAGCCTGAGCAAGGAAGGTCAGTTTTCAGATGAATCTGCGCATATCGGGAAAACACATGGATATCGGCGATGCGTTTCGTACACGCATCAACGATCGTGTCGGCGAAGCGATCGGCAAATATTTCGATCGCGGCTTTGCCGGACACGTCACGGTCATCAAATCGGGCTCGCGCTACTCGGCGGATTGCATGATCCGGCTGGATTCCGGCGCTTCGCTGCAGGCCACCGGCGATGCCCAGGATCCGACGCTTGCCTTTGAGGCGGCGGCGGATCGTCTGGAGACCCGGCTGCGGCGTTACAAGCGCCGGCTGAAATCACACAATTCGGGCGCCGCCAATGGCGAACCGACCGACATTGCCTATACGGTGATGGCGCCGCTTGCCGATGACGACGAGGACATTCCGGAGAATTTCGCCCCCGCCATCGTCGCCGAATCAACCATGACGCTGAAGACCATGTCGGTGGCGTCGGCGGTCATCGAGCTCGACACCAAGGACAGCCCGGTCTTCGTCTTCCGCAACGCCGGAAACGACCATCTCAACATCGTCTATCGCCGGCCCGATGGAAACATCGGCTGGATCGACCCGTCCACGACCAAGGTCGCACAAGCGTGACGACAACAGTCGCACGGGCGTGACGACAGGAGTCGCACGGGGATAAAAGCCGGCCGCACGAGGGTGAGGACTGGTGACGGCAGGCGAACAAGGGATTTTCAAGCATGGATCTGAGCGATCTTATCAACGTTCCGGCGATATTGCCGGCGTTGAAGGCGAACTCCAAGAAGCAGCTGCTGCAATTGCTGTCCGAACGGGCAGCTGCGATTTCGGGCATTCCGGAGCGGGAAGTGTTCGACACCATCCTGCAGCGTGAGCGGCTGGGCTCGACCGGCGTCGGCAACGGCATCGCCATTCCGCACGGCAAGCTGGCCGGCGTGAAGCGCATCGCCGGGGTTTTCGCCCGACTGGAGACGCCTGTCGATTTCGAATCGCTGGACGATCAACCGGTCGATCTGGTGTTTCTGCTGCTGGCGCCGGAAGGGGCGGGCGCCGACCATCTCAAGGCTTTGTCGCGCATCGCGCGGGTGCTGCGCGACGCCGACACGGTGGCCAAGATCAGGGGTACGCGCGACGCCGCGGCGATCCATGCGCTGCTGTCAGACACCCAGGCCTCGCACGCGGCCTGATATTATCTGTTTTTACGCAATTCCGGACGGAAAACCGTTACACACTTTTCCTGGAATTGCTTTGAATTGAGGCGACCTCAAGGGCCGCCATGGGCGGCCCTTTCCGTTTCAGCGGAAATTGCTGTCAGTGAATGGCGACCGTGGTCAGGTCGTTTTCCATGGCGCCGGCCAAAGCGCGGTCACGCGCGTCGGAAAGCAGGATCGGCTGGCCATTGGCGGCAAACAGCGCCCACAGTTCCATGCCGGGAGCGATTTCGCCGAGATTCGGGAAACGGCCGAGCAATTCGTCGCTCGAGACCTTTCTGAGATAAGCGACCGAGCCCTCGCCGAGATGGGCGAATTCGCCATTGGTCATGGTGATATTTTCAGTTCTGGTCATTTCAAAGCCTCCTTGGCGCGAGGACGCCGCTCAAGGCCATCCCGCATGAGAGCCATCGGTAAAGATCAGTCTTTCACCGATATGTTTATTTTCCGTACCAGCCGTTCGGACTCCGGCCGATCGAGGTCGATCGACAAAAGGCCGTTCTTCAGCTCCGCCGCGATCACCCGCATGCCGTCGGCCAGCACGAAACAGCGCTGGAACTGGCGCGCGGCGATGCCGCGATGAAGAAA
>NZ_RZQG01000635.1:0-3523 GCF_003998635.1 Mesorhizobium sp. M7D.F.Ca.US.004.03.1.1 | reverse complement strand
GGGGCATACTCGGCCAGCAACGGCGTCGGATCATCGGTGAGGTGGCCATAGAGATCGTCCTCGATGAGAACGACATTGTATTCGCGTGCGACGCGCGCGATTGCTTCGCGGCGCGCCGCCGACAAGGTCACCAGTGTCGGATTCTGCACCGTCGGCATCAGGAAGATCATCTTGGGATGCTTTTGCGCGCAGACGCGCTCGAAATCCTGGGGATCGATGCCTTCATCGTCCGATGCCACCAAGGCCGTCCGCCGGCCGATCAGACCGGCGCTGCGGGAAATCTGTGAATAGGTGAGGTGCTCGAAGGCGACATAGTCGCCCGGCGTGGTCAGCGCGGCGATCGCTGCCATCACCGCGGCATGGGTGCCGAGCGTCGGGACAATGGCGTCGGCATTTGGGTGAAACGAATTGCGCGACAGCCAACGGGCGCCGGCTTCGTACCAGCGGTCGGGAAAATCCCTGACGTAGCTTGAAATCTCATGTGGATGGTCCTGCGCCACGCGCGACAGGACATCGGAGACATCAGCGCCCTGGCCGACGTCGGGCGCCGCCATGCTGTCGAAACGCAGCTCGCCGCGCGGTGCATCGATAGTGCGTGTGCCTTCGCCGCTGACGTCCGGAGCCAGGAAGTCCGGTTTTGCGCCATCGGCGCGCTGGCCGAGCACATAGGTTCCGCGCCCGACTTCGCCGCTGACCAGCCCGCGCTCGCGCAGCAATTGATAGGCCCGGCCGACGGTGCCGACGGTGGTGCCGATGTCGTAGGCGAGGTCGCGCTGCGGTGGCAGCTTTGCGCCGGCATCGATCACGCCCCGATCGATGTCCGTTTCGATGGAATCCGCCAGCCGCTGATACAGCGGGCCGGAGCCGGCAGTGAGATCTGGAAGCCAATTTGTCATGGTGACAATTTTCTATATTGCGTCGAATTCTGAGTCAATACATATCAATCGCGTGCCAAAAGGGTACAATTTAGAATTCTGGTAGAAAGAAAATGAATACAATCGCGACAATTCGTCATTCGAGCGCCGCGTTATCAGGTCAATCGACACGCCCATCGGGCCGGCGCGGCTTTGTCAGCCGTCTGGTGCGTCTGGTCAGATCGCTGGCGAGATGGATCGACAGCCTGCTGGAGCGCCGACGCAGCCGGCTGGCGCTGCTGGAAATGACCGACGACCAGCTCAAGGATATCGGCATTTCGCGCTGCGATGCCCACCTCGAGGGCATCAGGCCGTTCTGGGACTGAAGCTAGCGGAGTTTTGGAGCCCTGGTGCGTGCAACGCCATGGTCTGCAAGGACGGCGACCACGCACAGCACGAGAAAAAGTCCGGTGATGGCCAGCGCCGAGATGGCGACGCTGGCTGCGCCATTCTTGGCGACGTCGAGGAAGGGGTAGGGCACCTCGCCGGCAAACGGCGCCCGCGTCAGCGCATAGATCAGATAGGCGATGGGATAGAGCACCCACCAGGAAATGTCGCTCCAGCGCGTCCGACCGTCAGTGCCTGATATCAGCCACCACAGCACGAACAGCACCGGCGTCACATAATGCAGCAGGACGTCGCAGAGCAGGAACAGTCCCTGCGGTTGCCAAAGCTGTGCAAGGACCGTGGCATAGATGGTGAAGACCAGCGCGATCGAAACCGCGACGCCAGCGCGCATCCGCGGCCCGGCGAAGGCGGGCAACCACGCATAGCCGGAGGGCGACAGCAGCGACGTATACACCAGCACTGCACCGATGTTGGTCAGGATGGTGAAGAAGCTGAGCAGGAAGACGATGGAGCCAAGCAGGCTGCGGCCGGCTTCCATCGACGCCGGAATGGTGATGCAGAACTGCAGGACGAGCCCGGCCAGACCGATGACCAGACCCGCGATCTGCAGGAACCGGCCCATGGGCTAGGCCGTCGCGGCGCAGGCCGGATTGCCGGCTTGCCAGCGGGCGATGTCAGAGCCAATGCGGGCGCCGAGCGGGTCGTTCATCAACGGACCGAACGCATCGACGCGGCTTGAATTGCCTTGCGCCTGCACGACCAGCAGCGGTTTGCCGCCATAGTGCTTGGCCGGCACCAGCAGGAAACGCGGTGTGCCGCTGAACGAATTCAGTTCGTTGGCCATCTGATACTGTTTGAAGGCCGGGTCCTTGCTAGCGATCCAGCATTTGTGGGCCGCTATCGCCACTTGTTCCATAGCCAGAAGCGCTGCACTTTTGCCTGACGGGACTGGCGTGCTCTTCGGCGTCGATTGGCAGGATGCCAAGGCGAAACCGGCCGCGGCAACCAGCGCGATCGTCTTGCTCCTGATCAAGCGGCACCCATCTCAAGTTCGGACAGAAAGATCTTCGAACCGTCGGTCATCTCGCCCCACACCCGCGACAATGCCGGATGCTGCGAGGCGATCTGCTCATAGGCATCGAATTTGGGATAGGCGTCGAGCAGGTCGTGGCGCCCTGTCATGGCCCGGAAATTGTTGAAAATGAACCGCGTCGGCGTCAGCCATGCATCGGCGAAACTGATGTCGTCACCGAGCGCGAAAGGCCCTTGCGCCATGCGCGCCTCGATTGCCGCCAGCCCGTGATGCAGGCGGGCGAATTGGGCGTCGATCTCGGCATTGTTTCGCTTCGGCACGAAATGAAGCTCGAAAAGCTTCATCGTCGGGGTCAGCACATCGAGATCGGTGATACGGGCGAACATGCGCACCAGCGCACGGTCCTTGGAGTCGGGCGGCAGCAGCGCCGGTTCCGGAAACCGTTCCTCGAGATATTCGGCGATGACCACCGACTCGACGATCGTTTCGCCCGAACCGGTGATCAGCACCGGAATCCGGTTCATTGGTGAGATGGCGCGAAACGCTTCCGGAATCGGAAAACCAGGCGGCGGCGCAATGATCTTGAGCGGCACATCCTTGATGTAGGCCAGTGCCCGCACGATCGACGAGTAGGGCGACAACGGCCGCGAATAGAGTTTCATGACCGTCTCTCTCCCCAATGAATCGGACTTGCCCTGATAAAGAGACAGGAATGTCCGGCTGTTTTCAAGCTGTTCGCTTCGATGACGTCAGGCAGCGATGCCGAGGGCACTTTCGAACAGTCCACGGCCGTCCGTGCCGCCATGGGCTGCTTCGATCAGGTTTTCCGGGTGCGGCATCAGGCCGAGCACATTGCCCTGGCTGTTGATGATGCCGGCAATGTCGTTGATCGAGCCGTTGGGGTTGGTGCCGTCGGCATAGCGGAACACCACCTGGCCTTCGCCTTCGAGGCGGGCAAGTGTGTCGGCGTCGGCGAAATAATTGCCGTCGTGATGCGCAACCGGCGAGCGGATGATCTGACCCGGCTGATAGCGGCGGGTGAACATGGTGTTGGCATTGGTGATTTGTAGTTTCACCTGCCGGCAGACGAATTTCAGCGAGGTGTTGCGCATCAATGCGCCCGGCAGCAAGCCGGCCTCGACCAGTATTTGAAAACCGTTGCAGACGCCGATGACCGTGACGCCCGCGGCTGCCTTTTCGGCAACCGCCCGCATGACCGGCATGCGCG
>NZ_RZQG01000634.1:0-3525 GCF_003998635.1 Mesorhizobium sp. M7D.F.Ca.US.004.03.1.1 | reverse complement strand
GCGCAGGAAGGCGCGCGCCGCATGTCGGCGGCGCGCGCCTTCCTGCGCCCGGCGATGAAGCGCGCCAACGTCCGCGTCGAGATGAATGCGCTGGCGACCAGGATCCTGTTCGAAGGCAAGCGCGCCATCGGCGTCGAGTATCAACAGAACGGCGAGACGAAGACGGCACGTGCCGGCCGCGAGGTCATTCTATCAGGCGGTTCGGTCAACTCGCCGCAATTGCTGCAGCTGTCCGGCGTCGGCCCCTCCGCTCTGCTTGGTGGTCTGGGCATTCCCGTCCTTCATGCCAACGAGAATGTCGGCGCGCATCTGCAGGACCATGTCGGCATCAACTACACCTTCAAGGGCAGGCTGCCGACGCTCAACCAGACGCTGCGTCCCTGGTGGGGCAAGCTGCTGGTCGGCATGCAATACATCCTGACCCGTTCGGGCCCGCTGTCGCTGTCAATGAACAATGCCGGCGGCTTCTTCCGCACAGACCCTGCGGCGACGCGGCCCAACATGCAGCTCTATTTCCAGGCGTTCTCGACCGTCATTCCCAAAAGCGGCGAGCGCCCGATCCTGACGCCGGATCCATGGCCGGGCTTTTCCATCGGCCTGTCCAACTGCCGGCCATCAAGCCGTGGCGAGATCATGATCCGCTCCAGCAACCCGCGCGACTATCCCAAAATTGTCGCCAACGCCTACTCCACCAATGCCGATGTCGATGAGATGCTCGACGCCGTGAAATTCGTGCGCAAGATCGCCTCGATGCCTGCAATGGCCGAGATCATCGAGGAAGAGGTTTTGCCTGGTCCTTCAATCACTTCCGATGCAGACCTGATTCAGGATTTCAGGAAACGCTCCGGCACCGTCTATCATCCGGTCTCGACCTGCCGCATGGGGCCTGATCCCGCGCGCGCCGTCGTCGACCCACGTCTCAGGGTGCATGGTCTTGAAGGCTTGCGCGTCATCGACGCCTCGATCTTTCCCGACAACATCACCGGTAACACCAACGCCGCCTCGATCATGACCGGTTGGAAGGGCGCCGAACTGGTTCTGGAGGACCAAAAATGAAGATCACCGACGTCAAGACCTGGGTTGTCGGCAACCCGCCGCCCGGCATCGGCGGCAAGTATTTCATCTTCGTCAAGCTCACCACCGATGGGGGCGTCGTCGGTTATGGCGAGGCCTACAACGCCACCTTCTCCGCCCATGTCACGGCGAAGATGGTCGAGGACATGGCCGAGCGTTATCTCGTCGGCCGCGATCCGCACGACATCGAGAACTTTTTCCGCCGCGCCTATTCGTCCGGCTTCACCCAGCGCCCCGATGTGTCCGGCATGGGCTGCTTCTCGGCGCTGGAAATGGCCTGCTGGGACATCATCGGCAAGGAGGCCAACAAGCCGGTCTACAAATTGCTCGGTGGCCAGGTACACGAAACGCTGCGCTCCTACACCTACCTCTACCCGCACACCGGCAGCGTTCATTCCGAGGACGCGCCTGACGGCAAGAACGTCTACAACGACCCCGATCTCGCCGCCGCCTGCGCGCTCGAATATGTCGAGCAGGGTTTCAATGCCGTCAAGCTCGACCCGGCCGGCCCCTATACCGCTTTCGACGGCCATCAGCCGCGCCTCGTCGACATCGATGTCTCCACCCGCATGATCAAGGCGATCCGCGAGGCGGTCGGCACCCGCGCCGACATCCTGTTCGGCACGCACGGCCAGTTCACCGCGTCCGGCGCGCTGCGCATGGCGCGCGCCATCGAACCCTATGATCCGCTGTGGTTCGAGGAGCCGGTGCCGCCTGACATGCCCGAAGTGATGGCGCAGGTCGCCCGCGGCACCTCGATCCCGATCGCCACCGGCGAGCGGCTGACGACCAAGTTCGAATTCGCCCGCGTCATCGAGAACCGTGCCGCGACCATATTGCAGCCCGATCTCGGCCGCTCCGGCGGCATTCTGGAGACGAAGAAAATCGCCGCCATGGCCGAGGCCTATCACATCCAGATCGCCCCGCACTGCTATTGCGGGCCGATCGTCGGTGCCGCCAACATCCAGCTGGCGGTGACGCTGCCCAACTTCCTCATCCTGGAATCGCTGAAGCAGTGGGACGGTTTCCACGCCACGCTCCTGAAGAAGAAGATCGAATGGCAGGACGGCAACGTCATCCCGTCGAAGGAGCCCGGCCTCGGCGTCGAGTTGAACGAAGCCGTCTGCGATGCGCACCCCTATACGGGCAAGGACCTGCATCTACAGATGATGCAGACGCCGCTGATGCCGTGAGCGAAAGCTACGCCTTCATCGGCCTTGGCCATCTTGGCGGTAACCTTGCCGCCAGCCTGATCCGCAACGGCTTTGCCGTCACCGTCTTCGACCGCGATCCCACCGCCGTCGAGCGGCTCGTGGCGCTCGGCGCAGTGGCAGCGAACAGCCCTGCCAATGCCGCCGCGCAGGCCGGCAATGCGATCACATGCTTGCCCTCGCCCAAGGTCAGCGAAGCAGTGCTGGCCGGCCCCGGAGGTTTGCTCGAAGGCCTGCCCCAGGGCGGCACCTGGATCGAGATGTCGACCAATGGCCGCGACGAGATCATGCGTCTGGCCGCGCTCGCCTCGGCCAGGGGCGTCGAGACCCTAGAATGCCCGGTCACGGGTGGCGTGCATCTGGCCGCGGTCGGAAAGATCACCGCGCTGGTCGGCGGCGATCCAGCGCTCTACGAGCGTCATCGCCCGGCCATCGAGGCGATGTGTGCAAAATCGTTCCTGATGGGTCCGGTAGGCTCGGCGGCGGTGATCAAGGTGATCACCAATATGCTCGCCTTCATCCATCTCGTAGCCGCCGGCGAAGCGCTGATGCTGGCCAAACAGGGCGGGCTCGACCTCGCCCAATCCTACCACGCCATCGTTGCCTCCTCCGGCAACAGCTTCGTCCACGAGACCGAAAGCCAGCTGGTTCTCAACGGCTCCTACGACATCGGCTTCACCATGGACCTGGCGCTGAAGGACCTCGGCTTCGCGCTCGCCATGGGCGAACAGTCAGGCGTGCCGCTCGACCTGGCATCGCGGGTCAACACGATTTTCGAGCACGGCAAGGCTGCTTATGGCGGCGGCGCCTGGTCGACCCAGATCGTCAAATTGCTGGAAGATGCCGTCGGCACCGACCTGCGCGCGCCTGGTTTCCCGGCCAAACTCGAACTTTGACGCCAGCCGGATATCAAGCGATTTCAAGGCGTTGACTGGATCGGCGGATCCATTTGAATCAATCTGTCAACGGCTTGATTCAGTATCTGAGCGTCAATGCCCCCGGCAGGATCTCGAAGGTCGCGGGTATGCGTCCCGGCGACTCGCCGTCTATGTCGACCAGCGCGCCGTTCTTCTCGACATCGCCGAGCGGTTCGACCACCACTTTCCTGCCGCGCAGGATGGTGATCGCCGGATGGTTGCGGTGCCGGCCGCCATAGAGCAGGCGGATGTCCCAGATCAACTTCAGCTTGCCGGCGGCGCGCAGGATGACGATGTCGAACTGCCCGTCGGTCAGTTCGGCG
>NZ_RZQG01000633.1:0-3527 GCF_003998635.1 Mesorhizobium sp. M7D.F.Ca.US.004.03.1.1 | reverse complement strand
GACGATGGTCAGCCAGACATCCACATACCATTCGGGTTCGGCGTACTCGCGGCCCTCGGTGATGCCGAGCAGGTAGCCGGTCGCGGCCATGACGATGAACAGCTGGTAGCCCCAGAAGACGAACCAGGCGAGATCACGGCCGAAGAGGCGCGCGCGGCAGGTGCGCTGCACGACATACAGAGACGTGCAAAGCAGCGCGTTGCCGCCGAAGGCGAAAACGACACCGGATGTGTGCAACGGCCGCAAACGACCGAAATTGAACCAGGGCTGGATGTTGAGATCGGGGTAGGCGAGCTGCAGCGCGATCACCACGCCGACCAGCATGCCGACGACACCCCAGAACACGGTGGCGATCGCGCCGTAGCGGATCGGACCATCCATGTAAGCGGATGGGTCAATCGGAGCTGCTGGCCTGAACTCCGTGTTGCGCAACAGGATCGCAGTGAAACCAGCCACTGCGAAGAACAACACCCACATGTGTCGGCGGAAAGGTTCATCCACGCCGAAGCCGGCGGCCACCAGGGCCGCAAAAGCGAACACGCTTAGAAGGACGATCTCTGTGCCGAATTTCATTGCAGATCCCGATCTCGAATCTGGTGGATGCCAAATCCGCAGCGCACTAATCGCGCAGCCGCCGCCCCCTCGCCCTGATCTATGTCAGGCCGCACGATTTTGTGCGGCGCAATCAGCAGGTGGCGAATGAACGAGGAACGCAGCGCGGGCTCACTCCCTCATGGAAGGCGTTCCCTGGGTTGGGCGGGCGCAGACGCGATCGCTGAGGCGAAAGCTGAGGCTCTGCGCGCGTTGGATGCTATTGCCGATGCCCTGCCAAACGTTGTTCGGATCCCATTGGAAACGAACGCGATCGTTCCGCCGAGCCGTGGCAGATTAAGGACCATGCTTCGCCGGTATGTGCCGAAACACACCTGGCGATTGGTCACGTTCCTATCAAAGCCCGAAAGCTGTTTGTCTCGACAACCGTGACGCCGCTTCGTCGAAGGCGCGGCGACATCGCATTAAAAGGCAAACACGGCCCG
The DNA here is from genome assembly GCF_003998635.1 of Mesorhizobium sp. M7D.F.Ca.US.004.03.1.1. Taxonomy (NCBI): domain Bacteria; kingdom Pseudomonadati; phylum Pseudomonadota; class Alphaproteobacteria; order Hyphomicrobiales; family Phyllobacteriaceae; genus Mesorhizobium; species Mesorhizobium sp. M7D.F.Ca.US.004.03.1.1. The sequence continues at coordinate 2,490 of NZ_RZQG01000633.1, read as the reverse complement.
CCCCGGAGTCATGCGACATGGCCTCGCCGCTTAGGGCCGCTCGCGTCCGCCGCCACAGCGCTTCTCCAGACGGCTTATGCTGTCCACCGTCACATGGCGTGCGTTCTCAATCCGAATCACCCCGTCAGCCCGCAATCGCGTCAGTTGGCGGCTCACGGTCTCGCTGGTGATTCCAAGGAAATCAGACATTTCGGCACGCGTCAGCGGCAGATCGAAGGAGGCCGACCCGGAAGCCGCATCGAGACTGGAATCGATATTCCGGGCCATCATGAGGAGAAAAGTCGCCACCTTTTCCGGAGCTGTCTTGCGCCCCAGCGTCACCATCCACTCGCGCGCCTCATCGAGTTCATTCAGCGTCTGTTTGAGCAGGCGATGCTCGAATTCCCGTGACGCCTTCATCATCCGTTCGACGGCCGCTCGCGGAAACGAACACAGCGTGACTGCTGTTGCCGCTTCCGCATTGATCGAGCTTTCCTCCTTGAAAGGACGTCCCAGAAAATCCGGTGCAAACTGGAGACCGACGATCTGCTGGCGCCCATCCGACAGGCTCTTTGATAGCTTTACCACGCCTGAAAGCACGTTGGAGTAGCTGTCGACGTTCTGTGCCTCGCCGGTCAACTCCATTCCTGACTCGATCCGGCGACGCGAGCAAGTCTTGGCGAGCCCAACCAAATTGTCTGGATCGAGCGCACCGCAGACACCGCGACGCCGTGCCTCGCAAGGGAAGCAAAGAACAGGAATGCCGGAACTATGAATGTCTTGCCGAAAGGTCATGCGTTCGCCTTACCCGATCCTAACTGCCGGCAGGATACCCATCCAGGGTAGAGAAATCCTGCGGCGGTTTGTCCATGAGCGCGGCTGATCGAGATCAGGGTCTGCTTCAGCGATGCGTGCAGTGTTCCGGCGGGCAACACGGTGAACGCGAGATGCAATCGGAAATAGCTGTCAAACTCAGCGAGAACGTCCCACGCTACACCAGCTATCCGACGGCGCCGCATTTCCATTCGGGGATCGATGCTGCCATTTACCGTGGCTGGTTGGAGACGCTGGAAAGCGGCGACGAAATCTCGCTGTACCTGCACATTCCTTACTGCGACAAGCTCTGCTGGTTCTGCGCCTGCCACACCAAGCAGACGCACCAATATGAGCCGGTGGCCGCTTATCTGCGCTCGCTGAATGCCGAAATCGTCACGATTGCCGGTCTGGTGAGCGGCAAGGCACATGTCCGTGCAATCCACTTCGGTGGCGGTTCGCCAACTATTCTGAGGCCCGATGATATGGTTGCTCTTGGAGCGGCCTTGCGGGACAGCTTCGACCTTCTCCCGGATGCTACGGTCAGCATCGAAATCGAAACCAACGACATGGACAAGGCGCGCCTTGATGCACTTGCTCAAATCGGCGTAACGCGGGCGAGCCTCGGCGTGCAGGATTTCGATCCGCAAGTGCAAAAAGCAATTAATCGTGAGCAGAGTTTTTTGCAGACCAAGGCAGTCGTCGACGGGGTTCGTTCGCGGGGCGTCGAATCGGTCAATCTGGACCTGCTCTACGGGCTCCCGAATCAGACACGCGAGACGATCTGTTCCACGGTGGCGCAGGCACTGACCTTGGAGCCAGACCGGATGGCCCTGTTCGGCTACGCACATGTGCCCTGGTTCAAGAAGCATCAGACGATGATCGACGAGGCATGGCTGCCGAGTCCCACTGAGCGTTTCGCCCAATCTCAACTCGCGGCGCGGGCAATTGTCGCCAAGGGATATGAGGCAATAGGACTCGATCATTTCGCGAAGCCCGACGATGCGCTGGCCATAGCGGCCCGCGCAGGGGTTTTGCATCGCAATTTTCAGGGCTACACTGAGGATCGCTGCCCGACACTGATCGGACTTGGCCCTTCGTCCATCGGTCGTTTTCGCCAAGGCTACGTGCAGAACATGGCTTCGACTGCCGGGTACGGGCGCATGGTTGCGGATGGCGGGTTGGCTGCCGTCCGCGGCGTTGCCCTTTCCGACGACGATCGCGTCCGTGGCTGGATCATCGAGCGGCTGATGTGTGATTTTGCCTTCTCGGCAGTCGACCTGGTGGAGCGGTTCGGCAAAGCCGGCGAGCAGCTCCTTCATCGCTCGAGGTCCATCGCACTCCACGATCCTGCCCGAGCGCTTGAATTCGATGGTGACAGTTTCCTCGTACGGACTGAAAGTCGCCCCTTCATTCGAACCATCGCGGCCAAGTTCGATACATATTTCAAAGGGGGAACGGCGAGGCACTCGGTGGCGGTCTGAGCAAAGCACAGTGCGCTCGCCGTTTGGTCGATCGGCGAACCAGCTGCGTTCGTTTTGACCGCTCATAGGCGACTACCGCATCAAATCGTCGACCGTGAACAATCCGAGCCCTAAGCGGCGACCGGCTTCGGCCGGATTTGAAGCAGGGCAATCAAGAGCGACAAAAACCCCTTCAGCCACCTGAGCAGGAGGGAGAAGTTGTAGCCGGCGGCGG
>NZ_RZQG01000632.1:0-3530 GCF_003998635.1 Mesorhizobium sp. M7D.F.Ca.US.004.03.1.1 | reverse complement strand
GGTGTAGTGGGCATGGTCTTGGCGGCGTTCACTGTTCATTTCACGTTCAGCACCGATGCGTTACAACGCCGACCATGAAAACGCTTCGCTCCCACTTCCGAACCGCGACACTGGCGCTCTGTGTTGCCGGGCTGTTTGCGTCGCAGGCGATGGCGATGCCGGTCATCGCACCCGACCAGGCCAGCCCGATCCTGCTGGCGGCGTCCGATTGCTACGCGATCGGCCAGCAGGTGGCCGAACAGAATGGCGGAACGCTGGCCAAGGCCTCGCAATCGACACGCGGCGGTCAGCCTGTCTGTGTCATCGTCGTGCTCGTTCCGGGTAAGGACGGACAACGTCCGCGCCGTTCCGAAATCGTCGTTCCGCTGAACTGACCCAATCTTCCATCTTACAGACCTCCGTTTCCCAGGCCGCCGGAATCGGCCTATATCTGACCCTTAGTCCTTCAACAGGTATCGAACTCCGCATGCGCGTACTCGTCGTCGAAGATGACAAGGATCTCAATCGGCAGATATCGGATGCGCTGGTCGATGCCGGCTATGTCGTCGACCGCGCCTTCGACGGCGAGGAAGGCCATTTCCTCGGTGACACCGAGCCCTACGACGCCGTGGTGCTCGATATCGGCCTGCCGCAGATGGACGGCATCAGCGTGGTCGAGCGCTGGCGGCGCGGCGGCCGCAAGATGCCGGTGTTGATCCTGACGGCGCGCGACCGCTGGAGCGACAAGGTCTCCGGCATCGATGCCGGCGCCGATGACTATGTCACCAAGCCGTTCCACATCGAGGAGGTGCTGGCGAGGCTACGAGCCTTGATCCGGCGCGCTGCCGGCCATGCATCGTCCGAACTGACCTGCGGGCCGCTGCGCCTCGACACCAAGGCCTCCAAGGCCGATGTCGACGGCGTGCCGCTGAAACTGACGTCGCACGAATTCCGCCTGCTTGCCTATCTGATGCACCATATGGGCGAGGTCGTCTCGCGGACCGAACTGGTCGAGCATCTCTACGACCAGGATTTCGACCGCGATTCCAACACCATCGAGGTCTTTGTCGGGCGGCTGCGCAAGAAGATGGGCATCGACATGATCGAAACCGTGCGCGGCATGGGCTACCGCATGCGTGAGCCGGAGGCGTAACTCGGAACCGCTCAAACCAACCGCAAGGGCGCCGCTTTCGCTGCGTTTGTGGCCGCGTTCGCTGACGTTCCGCGTCATCGCCTTTTCCACGGTCTGGGCGATTGTGACGCTTGTTGTCATCTTCACCCTGATCACCACGCTCTACCGCCAGGCCAGCGAGCGCGGCTTCGACAGCCTGCTTTCGGCGCATCTGTTCAATCTGATCGGCTCCATCGGCATTTCCGACAGCGGTGCGCTGACCGGCGCGCCCGACCTCGGCGACCTCCGGTTCTCGGAGCCGAATTCGGGCTGGTACTGGTCGGTGGAGCCCGCGTCGGAAGGCGTGCATGGCGATCTTCACTCGTCGTCGATGACCACGACGATTCCATCGCCAAGCGTCGCCGATGTGCCGTTCAACGCCAGCTTCCAGCGCAGCTATGCGGCCGAAGGCATCGATGGCGAACAACTCGAAGTGTTCGAGAGCGAATTCGTTCTCGACTCCAAGAACCGCGCCGCGCGTTTCCGCGTCATGGGCAACCAGAGCGAACTCGAGCAGGAGATCGCCACCTTCCAGCGCCGCCTGCTGACCTATCTCAGCCTGTTCGGCATCGGTATGATCGCCATCAACGCGATCGCCATCCTGCTCGGCCTGCAGCCGCTGCGCCGGGTCAGAAACGCGCTCGCCATGGTGCGCGAGGGCACCGCGCAGCGGCTCGACGGCCGTTTCCCGGCCGAGATAGAACCGCTTGCCAACGAAACCAATGCGTTGATCGAAAACAACAGGCGCATCGTCGAGCGGTCGCGAACCCAGGTCGGCAATCTCGCCCATTCGCTGAAGACGCCGCTGGCGGTGCTGCTCAACGAGGGCCGGGCGCTTGGCGGCGCCAAGGGACAGCTGATTGCCGAACAGGCCGCTTCCATGCAGAAGCAGGTTGAGCACTATCTGCAGCGCGCCCGTGTCGCGGCGCAACGCGACAGTGTCGTCTACCGCACACCGGTGACGCCGCTGGTGCAGCGCATGGTGCGGGTTCTGCAGAAGCTCAATCCGCAGACAAACCTGTCGCTGTCGCTGCCGGCGACCGAAATCGTCTTCGCCGGCGAGCGCGAGGACCTTGAGGAATTGCTGGGCAATCTTCTCGAAAACGCGATGAAATGGGCAAAGAGTTCGGTGTTGGTCTCGGTCGTGCCTTCGACCGGCAAGGACGATCCGGCCAGCCTGTTCGAGATCAGCATCGAGGATGACGGCCCGGGCATTCCCGAGGACAAGGCGCGCGATGCGCTGAAGCGCGGACGGCGTCTGGACGAGACGAAGCCCGGAACAGGACTGGGGCTGGCCATTGTCGCCGACCTCGTCAACGAGTATGGAGGCGTCCTGGCGCTCGAACGGTCCGGCATGGGCGGATTGAAGGCGGTGGTGCGATTGCGGAGCCTTCAGTGATGTTCACCAGGGCCAATCGACATCGAGGGACGGGAGATGTTATTGGCGGCATGTCGATTGGTCCCGAAGCGGCCGGCAGCGGCCAAATTTCCGACAAATATCAATACTATGGCCACGCTGACTTCTCCGATGACGCGGCCCCCGGCGCATCCATGGCAAGCTCCAACTCAAGAAAACCGGTTGTTGGCATGAAGATTCGCGTCGCCCTTGTTTCCGCATTGCTGGCCGTTTCCGGCTGCACCACCTTGAGCGGCAAGGCCCCTACCGTAACGCCGACACCGGCCTCGACGCCTCCTTCCAGCGGCAAGGTGACCACGACGATCATTTCGGCGATGGGCGGCGGCCTCGTCAGTGGATCGATCGGCGCCGGCCTCAGCGAGGCGGAAAAGCGCAGTGCGCTGGAGGCTGAATACAAGGCGCTCGAATATACGACCAGCGGCCAGAAGGTGACGTGGAAGGGCGCCCAGGCTTCGCGCTACGGCGAGGTGGTTCCGGCACAGCCCTATCGCGTCGGTTCGCAGGACTGCCGCCAGTACACGCAGACGGTGTTCACCGGCGGGGCCGGGGTCACGGCGCGTGGAACCGCTTGCCGCAACGCCGACGGCAGCTGGACGCCGCTGACCTGACAGTCAATCGGAGCTGGTTGGTATCCGGCCGGTTGATGTCGATCAAGGACATGCGGCGCACCTGCCGTCAAAGCGTCGCAGGAAACCTGTGTTGGCACGGCAGAGCTCTGTCGTTATTGGAAGAACCATGCTGTTCTGGGTCATAGCCGCAATTCTCACGCTGGGTGCAAGCTTGGCGGTGCTGCTGCCACTGGCCGCCAGCTCGAAGGGCGCGTCGTCGAGCGGTGATCACGATCTCGAAGTTTATCGCGACCAGTTGTCCGAGCTTGACCGGGACGCCGCGCGTGGCTTGATCCAGCCGGCGGACGCCGCCGAGGCCCGCGCCGAGATCGCTCGCCTCATCCTTCGTCTTGAC
>NZ_RZQG01000631.1:0-3549 GCF_003998635.1 Mesorhizobium sp. M7D.F.Ca.US.004.03.1.1 | reverse complement strand
GACCAGCGCATGCTTGCCGGGAATCGTCGTGGCGGCCGTCATACTTTCAGCCCCGCCGCGGCGTCGCGCTCGGCCAGCCGGTAGAGCTGGTCGCGTCCGGGCAGATAGGGATCCGGCCATTTGACACCACGGTCGCCGAGCGTCACCGCCGCATGCAGCGTCCAGTAGGGGTCGGCGAGATGCGGCCGTGCCAGCGCCACCAGATCGGCGCGGCCGGCCATCAGGATCGAATTGACATGGTCCGGCTCGTAGATGTTGCCGACCGCCATCGTCGCCATGCCGACCTCGTTGCGGATGCGATCGGAAAACGGCGTCTGGAACATGCGGCCATAGACCGGCTTTGCCAATGCCGAGGTCTGGCCGGCCGAGACGTCGCAGATATCGACACCTGCCTCGTGCAGCAGCCGTGCGATCTCGACCGCATCGGCCGGCGTTACACCTTCGATGCCGACCCAGTCATTGGCCGAAATGCGCATCGAGATCGGCTTCTCCGCCGGCCAGGCGGCGCGCACCGCACGGAAGATTTCCAGGGGATAGCGCATGCGGTTTTCCAGCGAACCGCCATAGGCATCGGTGCGCCGGTTGGTGACCGGCGTGATGAAGGACGACAGCAGATAGCCGTGCGCGGCGTGGATCTCGAGCATGTCGAAGCCGCAACGATCTGCCATCTCGGCCGAAGCCACGAATTCGTCGCGCACCTTGTCCATGTCGGTACGGTTCATCGCCTTCGGCACCTGATTCTGCGTCGACCACGCGACGGCCGAGGCTGCCATGACCGGCCAGTTGCCTGAGACCAACGGCACGTCGGTGCCCTCCCAGCCGAGCCGGGTCGAACCCTTGGCGCCGGAATGGCCGATCTGGGCGCAGATCTTCGCCTCCGTCTCGGTGTGGACGAAGTCGACCAGCCGCTTCCACGCCACCGCATGTTCGGGCGCATAGAAGCCGGGGCAGCCAGGCGTGATCCGCCCTTCGGGGCTGACGCAGGTCATCTCGATATAGAGGAGCCCGGCGCCCCCCTTGGCGCGCTCGGCATAATGGGTGAAATGCCAGTCGGTCGGGCAGCCGTCGACGGCCTTGTACTGCGCCATCGGCGAGACGACGACGCGGTTCTGCAGCCTCATGTCGCGCAGCTTGAATGGCGCGAACATCGGCGCGCGGCGCAGGCTGTTGCCGCCGGCGCCCGCCTGGCGCTGGAACCATTCTTCCGCCCCGCCCAGCCATTCGGCGTCGCGCAATCGCAAATTCTCGTGGCTGATGCGCTGCGAGCGGGTCAAAAGCGAATAGTTGAACTGCACCGGATCGAGGCCGAGGTAGCGCTCGACCTCCTCGAACCATTCGAGCGAATTGCGCGCCGCCGATTGCAGCTTCAGCACCTCGGTGCGGCGGGCATCCTCATATCTACGGAATGCGGCGTCGAGGTCGGGTTCGGACTCAACATACTCGGCCAGCGCCACCGCACTTTCCAGCGCCAGCTTGGTGCCGGAGCCGATCGAGAAATGCGCCGATGCCGCCGCATCGCCCATCAGCGCAAGGTTCTTGTAGGACCAGCGCTCGCACAGCACGCGCGGGAAATTGATCCAGGCCGAGCCACGGATGTGGTTGGCATTGGTCATCAGCGCGTGGCCGCCGAGATGTTTTTCGAAGATACGCTCGCAGACGGCGATCGATTCCTGCTGCGACATCGCGCCGAAGCCGAAAGCAGCCCAGGTCTGTTCGCTGCACTCGACGATGAACGTCGCGGTGTCGCTGTCGAACTGGTAGGCGTGCGCCCACACCCAGCCATGCTCGGTCTTCTCGAAGATGAAGGTGAAGGCGTCGTCGAACTTCTGGTTGGTGCCTAGCCAGACGAACTTGCATTTGCGGGTGTCGATGTCGGGCTTGAAGACGTCGACGAAAGTGTTGCGCGCCCTGGAGTTCAGGCCGTCGGCGGCGACGACCAGATCGTGCGTCTCCATATAGGGTTTGGGATCGGCGATGTCGGTCTCGAACATCAGCTTGACGCCGAGTTCTCGCGCGCGGCGCTGCAGCAGGACCAGCAGCCGCTTGCGGCCGATGCCGCAGAAACCGTGCCCGGTCGAGACCGTGCGCACGCCATCGTGGATGACGGCGATGTCGTCCCAATAAGCAAAGTGCTTCTTGATCCAGACGGCGCTGACCGGATCGTTTTTCGACAGGTTTTCAAGCGTCTCGGCCGACAGCACGACGCCCCAGCCGAACGTGTCGTCGGCGCGGTTGCGCTCGAACACCGTCACATCGTGCGCGGCGTCCCTGAGTTTCATCGAAATGGCAAAGTAGAGGCCGGCTGGTCCGCCGCCGAGAACCGCAACCTTCATGTCTGCGATCTCCTCTTCGCTTGCTGGTTTCGAGTATCGCGCCGGAGGTAAATTATTTCAAGCTTAAAGTTTCATATCGAAAATGATTCAACGTCGCATTTGTGTGGCGTGCCTGCGGAACATCCGCAAGCACGCGTTCCCATCACTTTTCCGGGCTCTTCGGGCTCCATAGAACAGTCTCGGCGCCCTTCTCGTAGGCCATGCCATCGGGATAGCTGATCGCTTCCAGCTGCAGCCCCCATGGCGCCTGGAAGTAGAGGATGGTCTGGCCGGCGGCCGGCCCTTCCTTGACCGGCAACGGGCCCATGCGCGTCTTGACGCCCTTGCCGTCGAGATAGGCCTTGGCGGCGTCGACATCGTCGACATAGAAGGCAATGTGGAAGCCGCCTATGTCGCTGTTCTTCGGCGTCAGGTCCTTCTGGTCCGGTGCTGTGTATTTGAACAGCTCGATGTTCGAACCATAGCCGCAACGCACCATGGTGACCTGCTCAATGACCGCCTTGGGATCGACGCCCAGAAGATCCTGCATGAAGGTGCCCTTGTCGTCGGCAAACGGGCCGAACGACATCGCCTTCTTGCAGCCGACCACCTCGGTGAAGAAGTCGACCGCCTGCTTCATGTCGGGAACCGTGATGCCGGTGTGATCGTGTCCGCGCATGCCGGGGATCGAGCTGGCGGTGGCGATGCCGGCGCTGCCAAGGACAGCGGCGGCGAGCGTTGCGTTTCGAAGTATCCTCTTCATGTCAGTCCTCCTCCATTGGCGGGACTTGGGTCATTTGCCGATCGCACGACCGAAGCCCGCTTTTCGGCGTGCGTGTGTATTCATGTCGGGGCCTTGATGGCGGCAGGGATGTCCAGCCAGCCCGCATCGATCTCGGGCAGCGGAATGGCTGCGATCAGATCGCGCGTGTAGGCTTGCCGCGGCTTGTCGAACAAGGCGTCGGTGGCGCTGGCCTCGACGATCACGCCTTCGCGCATGACGATGACTTGCCGGCACAGCCGCCGAATGACAGACAGATCGTGGCTGATGAAGGCGACGGTCAGGCCCATCTCCGCCGCCAGCTTTTCCAGCAGGGTCAGGATCTGCGCCTGCGTCGACACGTCGAGGCCGGAGACAATTTCGTCGGCCAGCACGAATTTCGGCGACAGCGCCAGCGCCCGCGCAATGCCGACGCGCTGGCGCTGGCCGCCCGACAGTTCGTGGCGGTAGCGGCTT
>NZ_RZQG01000630.1:0-3557 GCF_003998635.1 Mesorhizobium sp. M7D.F.Ca.US.004.03.1.1 | reverse complement strand
GCCGAGGGCTATGCCGCGGGCGAGCTGAAGCATGGCCCGATCGCACTGATCGACGAGAACATGCCGGTCATCGTCATTGCGCCGCACGACCGTATTTTCGAAAAGACCGTGTCGAACATGCAGGAAGTGGCGGCGCGTGGCGGCAAGATCATCCTGATCACCGACAGCAAGGGTGCAGCGCTGACCAGCGTTAAGACGATGGAGACGATCGTGCTGCCCGAGGTGCCGGAAATCATCTCGCCGATCATCTACGCGCTGCCGATCCAGATGCTCGCCTATTTCACCGCCGTGTTCATGGGCACCGACGTCGACCAGCCGCGCAATCTGGCGAAATCGGTGACGGTGGAGTAGGTTTTGCTTCCCAAGCTGGGAGATTGAGCTGAATGGCATCGAAGTTCGCACGTCCAGTTCATCCTGGAGAATTCCTGCGTGAAGAATATCTCGTCCCGCTCGGCATGAGTGCAGGCGCGCTCGCGAAAAAGCTCAACCTTCCACGCACCCGTATCGAACGCATTGCCAAGGAGGAGATCGGCTTGACCCCTGATACGGCCCTGCGCCTTGCCCGGTATTTCAACACCACGCCTGAATTCTGGATGAATTTTCAGCAGGCCTATGAGCTTGAAACCGAAGCCAGGAAGCTGGCGCCGGAACTCGAGAAGATTGAACCGTTGGAAGCGGCGGCATAATCGACCTTTAAAAACTTCGCAGTTCCAATGCGCTCTCTGGTTCATTATGTTGCGCTGCAACCCGCGCGCCCGGTGAACCATGTCCGATGCTCCCAAGACCTCCGGCATGACCCGGCTGAGGAACTATTTCCTCACAGGTTTCGTCGTCTGCGCGCCTCTGGCGATCACTGCCTATATCGCTTGGTCGTTCATCGGCTGGGTCGATTCCTGGGTAAAACCCTATATTCCGGCCCGTTACAGCCCGGACTCCTATCTGCCGTTTCCGGTGCCGGGCTTCGGACTGATCGTTGCTCTGATCCTGATCACGCTTATCGGTTTCCTGACGGCCAACATTGTCGGCCGCGCCATCGTCAATTTCGGCGAGCGTCTGCTTGGCCGCATGCCACTGGTGCGTGGCATCTATGGCTCGCTGAAGCAGATTTTCGAGACCGTGCTGTCGAACAAGGGCGACATGTTCCGCCAGGTCGGGCTGGTCGAATATCCGCGCAAGGGCGTGTGGTCGCTGGTGTTTGTCGCCAGTGAGAAGGAAACTGAGATCAACCAGAAGCTCGATCAGGAAGGCGACCCGCTGATTGCGGTGTTCATGCCCTGCACGCCGAACCCGACCACTGGCTTTCTCATGTATGTGCCGAAGTCGGACATCGTACTGCTCGACATGACGATCGAGGACGGCGCCAAGCTCATCGTCTCGGCCGGGCTTGTGGCGCCCGAGGTCAAGCAGATGGTTGTCGTGAACGGCGAGCCGATCGAGGGAACGTTGGCCAATCCGTCGGTTGCCGCCTTGGCTCAGCCTGCGCGCAAGAGCCGCACGGCTTCGTCGCGCCCGAACAAGTAAAGCAGCAGGCGCAACGCCTCGCCACGCTCGGATTGCAGCTCCGGATCGCGTGACAGGACCAGCCTGGCATCGTCGCGGGCGGCCTCCAGAAGGTCGGCATGCGCCTCGATGCGCGCCACCTGGAAACCCGGCGTGCCGGACTGGCGGGTGCCCAGCAATTCGCCTTCACCACGCAGCTTCAGATCCTCTTCGGCGATCAGGAACCCGTCCTCGGTCTCGCGCATCACCGACAGCCGGCGTTTTGCGGTCTCGCCGAGCGGGTCCTTGTAGAGCAGTACGCAGGAGGAGGGCTTGTCACCGCGTCCGACCCGGCCGCGCAACTGGTGCAGTTGCGCGAGGCCGAAGCGCTCGGCATGCTCGATGACCATGACGGTGGCGTCCGGCACATCGACGCCGACCTCGATGACCGTGGTGGCGATCAGGATGCGTGTCTCGCCCTGCTTGAAGGCGCGCATCGCCTCGTCTTTCTCGGCGCCCTTCATGCGGCCATGGACGAGGCCGATGCGGTCGCCGAACAGCGGTTTCAGCGAGGCGAAACGGTCCTCGGCCGACATCAGCTTGATCTCTTCGGATTCTTCGACCAGCGGACATATCCAGTAGATCTTCTGGCCGCCGGCGACGGCGTCGACCATGCGGCCGACCAGTTCGTCCAGCCGTTCCAGCGGCAGCGTGACGGTGCGGATCGGCTGGCGGCCGGCCGGTTTTTCCGTCAGCTTCGATACGTCCATGTCGCCGAAGGCAGTCAGCACCAGCGTGCGCGGGATGGGGGTGGCGGTCATCACCAGCATGTCGGGCGCGTCGCCCTTGGCTGTGATGGCAAGCCGCTGGTGGACGCCGAAGCGGTGCTGCTCGTCGATGACGGCGAAGACCAGGTCGTGGAAGGTGACCGTGTCCTGGAACAGCGCGTGGGTGCCGATGACGATGTCGATGGCGCCGCTCGCCAGACCGGCCAGCGTGTCGGTGCGCTCGCGGCCCTTCTCGCGGCCGGTGAGGATGGCGATGCGCAGCCCGACCTTGGCGGCAAGCGGCGCGATCGTCGCCAGATGCTGGCGCGCCAGAATCTCGGTCGGCGCCATCAAGGCGGCCTGGCCGCCGGCCTCGACCGCACGCCCCATGGCCAGCAGCGCAACCACCGTCTTGCCGGAGCCGACATCGCCCTGCAGCAGCCGCAGCATGCGCTCGGGATCGGCAAGGTCGGCATTGATTTCGGCCAGCGCAAACTCCTGGCTTGATGTCAGCGAATAGGGCAGGGCCTCGCGCAGCTTTTCAACGATGCTGCCGTCGCCGACCAGGGGACGCCCGGACAGGCGGCGGACTTTTGCCCGCACCAGCGCCAGCGAGACCTGGCCCGCCAGCAACTCGTCATAGGCGAGGCGCCGCCAGGCGGCACCATCGACAGAGACATCGATCGGATCGGCCGGATTGTGGATGCGGGCGAGCGCATCGCCAAAGGCCGCAAAGGTGTGCCGGCGCATGAAGGCACCATCCTGCCATTCGGGAAATTCAGGCACGCGCGCCAGCGCCTGGCCGATCGCCCGGCGCAGCACCTTGCCCGAGAGCCCTGCGGTGAGGGGATAGACCGGTTCGACCAGCGGCAGGTTTTCCGCCTCGCTGGCGAGCGCAATATGGTCGGGGTGGACCATGCTCGGGCGGCCGTTGAACCATTCCATGCGGCCGGAGACCACGACATGCTCGCCCTCGGGCATCGCCTTTTCGAGATAGGAAGCGTGAGCATGGAAGAAGGTCAGCGCGATCTCGCCGGTGTCGTCATGGGCGTAGACGCGGTAGGGCACCGACCTGTTGCCGCGCGGCGGCGGCTGGTGGCGGTCGATGCGCACCTCGAGCGTGACGATCTGGCCTTCCGCGGATCCTGCGATGCCCGGCCGGCTGCGGCGGTCGATGACGGTGTGCGGCAGCACGAACAGAAGGTCGCCCGCGCGCGCCGCACGATCGCCGAGATCGGCGGCGACGACTTTCTCGATCAACGCGCCAACCTTCGGTCCGACGCCGGCAAGCGAGGTGATCGGAACAAACAG
>NZ_RZQG01000062.1:0-13927 GCF_003998635.1 Mesorhizobium sp. M7D.F.Ca.US.004.03.1.1 | reverse complement strand
GTCGAGGGCTGGTATTGAAGTCGTTGGCCAGCCATGCCGGCGTGGCGTTGCCCTCACGGATCATCTGATCCCACCGTCCGGAGGATATGCGCATCTGCAATTTCGGATCGATCTCCAGCGTGCGCAAAAAGGCGATCCGTTCGGTCAGCCCAATCAGGTTCGAAGCACCAGGCGCATCCGGCGCCGATCTCAGCCAATGAAAGCGCGTCTGGCCGAGGGCCGGGTCAACCTCCAACAGCCTGTCCAAAAATGTAAGCCGATCGGGCGGGATACCTTCGACGAGTTCTTTCTCAGCCCGTCGGCGAGCTATCGCGCGACCGCCGAGGCCGATCTTCTCGATGGAATGCAGCGAGGGCAGGAGTGCGTTTCGTTTCCGGAACTCGGCAATGACTGCTGTCGCGATCGGCAACCCGTGATCGCCATTGGTCGCCGCATCGATTGCAGCCACAAGGGCGGCGCGGCGATCGTCTCTAGATGCAGTCCGGAGACCGAGGTAAGCCATCAACGATCGGCTGTGATCGAAGCGCGTCTGTACTCGATGCGCATAGAAGGCGTAGAGGCGCGCGTCGATACCAAGCTGATCCGCAAGATAGTCGATCACAGCCGCGGGTGGCTGCTCGTTATCCCACAAGAGCCGCCCCGTTTGTCGCATCGTGCAGAGTTGAACGGCGAAGCCCAGCTTGTTCTGCGGTCGCCGGCGGAGTTCGCATTCCAATCTATCTGACGGGTCCAGTGTAAAGTGACGGATCAGACTATCCTCGTCCGTCGCTATGCCCAGAAGTATCGCCGCTTCCTTTGAACTGACAAGCCGTCTTCTACCCACTCGCCTTCTCCCTCGGCACACTAAATTCCAAGGGAATTGGTTCGCCATCGGCCGGAGGCTTTCAACCAGCCCAGTGGCTTCATCTACAGATCTATGCGCGTGTTCGCGCTTCGTTCGACCTTAGCGTGTCTGCGGGAACGGTTCTTGTTCCGACCCCTTGGCGAACCGGGGGCCGCCCGGGAGCCGGGGAGCCGATGGAGATCCAAGCTCCTGCCGAAACACGAGGTCTGATAGAGGTGGGGCACTACCCAGGTCTCGCGGAGGTTGCCTCAGCCAAAGTTCGGCCATGTCGTCGCGCTTGAAACTAACGCGTGCGGCGGCGCGGAGGGATGTGATCTCACGTCTTCCTTCCATCGGTTGTCATGCAACCGTGTTAGAGGGTGGAGGAGTCCGGACTCGAACCGGAGGCCTCACGGCCCAGCGTGACCTGACGTCAAACTGGTAGCACCCACTACCTTCCTCCGACCGTATAATAAGTATCGAATGAACCAGATTGCGCAAGAGGCGCGCCGTCGCGGGATTACTCGTCGTCCTCTGGCTTTGCGTTCTGATGGTACTGCGCGGAATTTCGTGGCTGAAATGGCATCCGGTTGGCGGGCGACTTAATTTCCCAAGCGTAGACCTGAAACGTCGAAGAATTCGGATCTGCGGGAAACGGTGCGGTGCGCCTGCTGACCACCGCGTGAGGAAACTGAAACGTCTGGAAGTCCCTAAACAGCTTGCGAAGCATCAGCCGCCTTGCTTCAACGGTTGGGCCAAGCGTCGTGTTGTGTTGGACGTTGTTGTCCCACCGCAAAAGCGGACACCACATTCCGCGATTGTCCTTAGCATCGAATGCGGTATGCTCAAACAGCTGTTCGAGGCTCTTTCGCTTGCCGCCTAAAAGGAAGAGGCACCGGATGCCACGGTTCGCAAGCATCTCAAGGCGGATCAGATCCCAGAAAATCTTTTCAACGGAAGGGGTCGTTCGACCAATCCATTTTGACTCAACTGCGAGGGCCACCTTCCCCTCAGTATCCAGAACCACGAAATCTAGCTCAGGACGTCGACCCCTGGCGCTCATCTGCGGCGCGAGGACAGGATGTTTATATTCTGCAACAGTTCTGCCGCCACTTGCACCGTTTAGGATTTGGCCGATGGGGTGCGCCATGTACTTTTCGCTGAACAGGCTTGTGCGCCCGCATGCTGCCTCGAAGTTCAACCACGCCCCGACGCCATTCGTCAGTAGTTTTGCATAATCCATTGAGGCTCAATTCTCTCTGTGTGATATCTTTCCATACTTTGACAAATATGAATTCCCTTCCCATTCCCATGAGGCTCTCCCTCCAAGAAGGAGCACTCAATCACCCCCGTCGCTCCAATCCTGCGCGAGGTTCCCCCGGACTGGGAGGGCGCCAATAGAGCGTTCGTTTCGCGTGACGTCCTCAGCTTTCTGCGCTAACCATCCTCGTCGCGTTCCTTAGACGAGTGCGAGAACGAAGACGCCTCGTCGAAGCCTCGCCTCACCTGCTTCGCCGACGGCGTAGTGGTGATCTGGCCATCTGCGGTGGCGGGGCGATCCAGATCAGAGCGCCGGTTGCTCTAAAACGTGGTGACCCGTGCGAAGCATTGGTGCGAGCTATGCTGGAATTTGGGTGACGAGGCTGATCAAGCGGCGCTCTGTGGCTTCAGTTCAATGACCTCGATTCCGTCCTGGAACGTGGCACCTGCGATGAGTTTAGGCAACTGATTTTGTCCTTTCAGTCGTCGCCACGTCCTGGCGGCGGCCATGACCAGCTTGAAGACCATCAGCCTGGCGGTTTTCGAGGAGAGCGAGCCCTTGGTGCGCACCGTGCGATGGCGAACGGTCGCAAAGACGCTCTCGATGGGATTGGACGTTCGCAGATGATCCCAATGTTCGGCGGGGAAATCGTAGAACGCCAGCAAGGCATTCTGATCTTTGGTCAGGCAGTCGACCGCCTTGCCGTATTTCGCATCATATTTCTCGACAAAGACGGCAATCGCCGTCTCGGCTGAGGCTCGGTTCGGGGCGGAAAAGATTTCGCGCAAGTCCGTCTTCATGGCGGCCTGCACCGATTTCGGCACCTTGTTGAGCACGTTGGCTGTCTTGTGCACCCAGCATCGCTGGTGCTTGGTGCCGGGAAGGAGCTCATCGAGCGCATTCCAGAAGCCAAGCGCGCCGTCGCCGACGGCAAGATCGGGCGCGATCTGCAGGCCACGACGCTTGACGTCGACCAGCAGCTCGCGCCAGCTCTGTGCGCTCTCACGAATGCCGGTCTGGAAGCCGAGCAGCTCTTTCTTGCCCTCGGGCGTGGCGCCGATCAGGACCAGCATGCATTCGGCATGATCTTCCATCCGGGCCTGCAGGTAGACCCCGTCCGCCCACACATAGACATAGCGGCGCGCCGAAAGATCGCGCTTTTGCCAACGATCGTATTCGATGCCCCACTCCGCCGTCAGTCGCGTGATCACCGAGGGTGAGAGGTTCGGCGCCTCCTTGCCCACAAGCGCGCTCAGCGCTTCCTGAAAATCGCCCGTCGAAACACCGCGCAGGTAGAGAACGGGAAGCAGCGCATCCAGACTTCGCGTCCGACGCGCCCATTTCGGCAGGATCGATGAGGAGAACCGGACCCGATCAACCTCGCCATTCGCGCCGCGATCCCGGATCTTCACCCGGCTGACTGGCACCGCCCCGATCCCCGTCTGGATGCTCCGCTCCGGGCCGTGACCATGCCGCACAATCCGGTCACGGCCGTCGGCGAGCTTGAGATCCCGCATCTCGGCAAGAAACGCTTCGGCCTCCATCTCGATCGCCTCCGCCAGCAATTTGCGCGCGCCGGTGCGAAGCACATCCGTCAGGGGATCATCGATTTCGTCGGGCTGACGAAGGCGAACAATGTTGATAGTCTCGTTCATGGCGTATCGCTCTCCTTGAGAGGTTCTGGCAGGCTTCATCACCCGCCTCGATACGTCGCCCTTCTCAAACCGTCATCACCCAGTTTCAGCCATAGCTCAGGACTTTCGGGCCCCGGACACATCCATCAAAGCCTTTCTTGTTTCCGTCTTCGGCGTTCTTGTGATGCCCTTCTTTGTCTGGATTATTGTCCGTGCAACAGTGCTGACAGTATATCCGCTTTGGTTGGCTGCACTGGTGGGTGAGGATACGCAACTCGAGTTTTCAGTTGGCGATACGGCGGGCTCATCATTCCGTTGCCAGCATAAAGTCGATCTGGCGGGGATGCCAATTCTGACCGGCACACTATGCGGTATCTCCGGCGAATTTCATAAGACGCTTCATCGGGGCATCGGGGTGGTGTTATCCGGGCGCGGCACGACGGACGGGCTTTTTGCGGTGGAAATTCATGTTGTTCACTAACCGCAATTTCCACAAGGGATTGTCGGTCACAACGGCACGTTCAACCGTGTCCCCCTGACGATGATGCCGCCTCGGTCGCCGATCTCTATCGAGCCATAACGCTGCCTGAAGCACTCGGGCAGCGGACGGTCGCCGGGAATCGACAGCCACAGGCGCAGCATATGGCGACGCTTGTCCGGGTCTGGCCAATCGCGAAAACCCATGCGGTCGTGCAGCAGCGAATGATTGTAGACAAACTGCATGTCGCCCGGCCGAAGCCGCATCGACAGGTTCAGTTTCGGGTCATTGGCAAGGCTGTCGAAGAGATCCAGCGCTTCGACATGCGCTGAGCTCAGCCGCATGGCATCGGGAAAGCGTTGCGCGCTGTCGATGTATTGGCGCTGATAGATGCCGGTCAGCAATCCTGCATGCCAGTTGAGGACCGGGATTTCGAAGTAGGGCTTTTCCCCTTCCGGTATCTCGCCGCGCCGGTCGGTGGCGATCGGATCAAACAGCAGGCGCACCAGATCGGGCCGTCTTTTGCGCATCTCGTTGTAGATCGTCACCGTGCTGACCAGCAGGGACTCGCCGCCTTGCATGGCATCCCGCAGGCAGAGCAGGCCGACGACGTCGGCGGAGTCGGTGTGAAACGTCTGGCGCTCCGCCGTCTGGTAGATGCGGGTCGTGGCATCCCTGGCGTCGGCGCCTGTGTCGCGGACATGGCCGAGTATATGGCCCTGGGCATTCTGGGATCGTGCGCTTCCCAGATGCGCGCCGACCCCGCAGAAGACCGTTGCCGCCATTTGCGCGGAGTATTTTTCGACCGGGAGACCACGAAGCACCTCGAACCCGATGCCTGCGATGAGTTTTTCGCGAAGGGCGGCAAGATGGCCGGCAAGCCTGGGCAATGGGAAATCGGCCTTGGTCAAATTGCCGATATCCTGCGAGCGGGCGAGAAAGCCGGTTGCCGCCATTTCCAATTCCGCGACGTCCTGCGGGTCCAATTCGACCAGCCAATTCTGCGGATGCTTCGCCATGTCCTCGCCGGTCCACGCGGCAGGACTTTCGATCTTTCCCGGCGGCAGCTCGATGGTCTCGCGCATGAAGCTCTCCTGCGGCCGGACCCGTCTCGGACACCGCCGGGGATTTCCCAGGCTGACGGCCACGACGGAGATTGCCGCAATCGGGCGGGTTTTTAAACCGGCTTTCCCAGGTCGGCGCCGACTGTTTGCCGTCGTCGCCATGCCGCCGTCTTCGTGGCGCCTGGCGCGAGGCTCGCCTTCACCCAGCAATCGTGCGCCGGAGCGATAGTCCTTGCGGGACGTTCGCCGCGGGAGGATAATTTCGTATCGGATGCATTTCTGGGCGACAACCCGGATGCCCGCCCCGGCGAAGCCGCCGTGCTCCGTGGCCCCGGAGGAGGTGTGCCATGACAAGCTACATCGTGCTGATGAACTGGACGGAGCAGGGCGCCAAAAACGTGCGCGATTCACCGAAGCGGCTCGACGCCGCAAGGAAGCAGCTGGGGGATATGGGTGGATCGTTCAAGGCGTTCTACCTGACCATGGGCGAATACGACATGGTGGCGGTGGTCGAAGCGCCCGACGACGCGGTGCTGGCGCGTTTCTCGCTGATGCTGGCGGCGAGCGGCAATGTCAGGACGCGGACACTGAAGGCCTTTCCCGAATTCGCCTACCGCGAGATCATCACCTCGCTCGGATAGGGCCGTGACGAAACAGCGCGTAAAGCGCATCGCCATTCCTGGGGAGCTTGCGCTAGGATATAGCCATGTCCGAACCGCATTCGCATTCTCATCTGTGGCCTGGCGTGCCGCTGGCGCTTGGCTCGGCCGCCTTGTTCGGGGCGACGCCGCCGCTCAGCAAGCTGCTGCTCGAGGGCGTCAATCCCTTCATGCTGGCCGGGCTGCTCTATCTCGGTGCTGGACTTGGCCTCGCTCTGTACCGCCTGCTCCGGGGCAGGCAGGCCGCGGCCGGGGAAGCGCAGCTGACCGCTGGGGATATTCCCTGGCTGGCGCTGGCAATCGGCATGGGTGGCGTTATCGCGCCGGTGCTGCTGATGTTCGGCCTGACCCTCAACACGGCGTCCAGTTCGGCGCTGCTGCTCAATCTGGAAGGGCTGGCGACGATGGCCATCGCCTGGCTCGTCTATCGCGAGAATGTCGACCGGCGTCTGCTTCTGGGTGCCTTCGCCATTCTGGCGGGCGCCGTTCTTCTGTCGTGGCAAGGCGAGGGTATCGCCTTCAACCGTGGCGCCCTGCTGGTGGCAGGGGCTTGTATGGCCTGGGGGATCGACAACAATTTCACGCGCAGGATCTCGGCCACCGACCCGGTGGTGATCGCCATGCTCAAGGGGCTGGTGGCGGGTGTCGTCAATGTCGGGCTGGCGCTTGCCGGCGGGGCTTCGTTCCCCCCGGCGTCGGTCGTGGCAGTCATCGCGGCCGTAGGCTTCTTCGGCATCGGGGTCAGCCTGGTGATGTTCATCGTGGCGTTGCGTCATCTAGGCACGGCACGGACAGGGGCCTATTACTCGCTCGCCCCCTTTATCGGCGCGTTGCTGGCAATCGCCATACTGGGTGACGCCGTCACGCTCAAGTTGGCGGTTGCCGGGCTGCTGATGGGCGCCGGCCTGTGGCTGCATCTGTCGGAACGCCATGAGCATGAGCACGACCACGAGGAACTGGAACACGAGCACAGCCATGTGCATGACGAGCACCACCAGCACCAGCATGACGGGCCGGTGAGCGAGCCGCATTCGCACTGGCACCGGCATGCGCCGATGCGCCACCGGCATCCGCATTATCCCGACCTGCACCACAGGCATGGCCACGGATAAATGCTGACCGTCTGGTACAACACGCGCTGCCCGGCTTGTGACGCCGGTATCAGCAGGCAGAAGCGGCGGCTGATTGAAGCGGTCAAGGCTAGGCGGATCGAGTTCCGAGACATCAATTTTGAACCGGCAGCGCTTGCTGGACATGGCGCGTCGCTTGAGGATATCCGCCGCCGGCTGCACGCCACCGACGCGGCGGGCAGGCTGCTGGTCGGCGCCGACGTTGCCATCGCCGTGTGGAAGGTCACGCCGGGCGAGGGCTGGCTGGCGACTTTGTTCGGCAATCCGGTTGCCTTGCCGCTGACACGCTTTGTCTATGATCGTTTCGCCGACCTGCTCTATGCCTGGAACCGGCGCAAGGGTCGCTGGTAGCAATTCGTCATTGATGACCAGAAGTGCAAAGGTCCGGAGGACATCTCCGGACCTTTTTCGCGTGGCCTTATCGGCTGGCCGGCTCGCAGAGCGCGCCGACGATACGGCGTACTATCGGCAGAACCAGCAGCAGCGTCGGAAACGCCACCAGCCAGGACAGGCCCCAGGCGGTCAGCCAGATGGACGGCAGGTCGGGGTGGAAGCCAAGGCTTTTCAACGTCGAGATGAACGAGACGATGAAGGTCATCAACAGCGATAGCACCAGCGGGCTGAGAACAGCGGCATAGCGCGCAGGCAGCTTCCTGCGCTGATGTCTTGCAGTCATTTTGGGAGTTTCCCTGAAGTGTCCGGTCCGTCGCATTGGCATCCATTCGCCGGTGACCGGCAAAATTGCCCGGAAAGACCGGGGTTGGATGCGTTGCTTGACGTCAGACGCTTACGGAGCAGCCGAGGCGCTCGCGGGCCTTCTAGCGGCACGTTTCGCTGAAAGCAAGCCTCTGGCGCCATATCGAGATACATCGTAAGATATATCTTGACTCCATCGATTGGCTTGCCTAATTAAGATATATCGTAAGATAGAACTCAAGGAGCAATCAATGCACAAACATTTTGGGAACAATCATTTCGGCGAGCGCATGTTCATGCACATGGCCGGCAAATTCGGCGGGCGCGGCGGCGGCTTCGGCCCGTTCGGGCACGGTGGTCGTGGCGGTGGACGCGGTGGCCCGGGCGACATGTTCCGCGCTGGCCGCATGCTGGCCGACGGCGATCTCAAGCTGATCACGCTGTCGCTGCTGGCCGAGGCGCCGCGCCACGGCTACGACATCATCAAGGCGCTGGAAGAGCGCACCAGCGGCATCTACAGCCCGAGCCCGGGCGTCGTCTATCCGACACTGACCTTCCTGGAAGAGGCCGGCTATGCCGCCTCCGCCGCCGACGGCAACAAGAAGGTGTTCTCGATCACCGAGGCGGGCCAAGCGCATCTCGCCGACAACCGCGAGATGATCGATGGCGTGCTCGAGCATCTCGAGCGCTTCGGCCGCAAGATGGCCAAGGCGCGCGACTGGTTCGGCTGGAACGACGAGCGCGAAGAGGGCGGGCGCCGCGGCGGCCGCTCGGAGGCGCGCGACGAATTCCGCGCTGTCCGCCACCGGCTGCGCGCGGCTCTCGGCGACTTCGTCGATGCCCCGGCTGACAAGCAGGCCGAGGCAATCGCCATCCTCGAAGCCGCCGCCGAGGCGCTGGAAGCGCTGTCGCACAAGTAAGCTCTTCCGGCACGGCAGGGCGCAGCCCTTGCCCGCCAGGCCAAGGACCGATAGTGAAATTCATCCCGCGCCACGCTACATGGTGCGGGATGAATGCTGTTGGAGGAAGCCCGATGTCTTTTCTGAAGCGTCTTTTCGGCGGTGGTGGCGGCGGAGCCGAGGCGGGTGAGCCAAAGAGCATGGCGCCGGCCAAGCAGGTCGAGCACAAGGGTTTCCTGATCAGCGCCACGCCCTACAAGACGGATGGCCAGTACCAGACCTGCGGCATCGTCTCCAAGGAGATCGACGGCGTGGTGAAGGAACACAAATTCATCCGCGCCGACCGCTTCGCCGGGCTCGACGACGCCGTCGACATCTCGATCAAGAAGGGCATGCAACTGGTCGACGAGCAGGGCGAGCGGATTTTCGGGTAAGCAAGACCGGTCGAGGCGAAGATCCTCGGCATCTCGCAATGAGCCCAATCGTTCAACATGAAGATGCTGCCACGCCTGTCGGGAATTGCCAAAACAAGACCTGGTCTCCGCAATACGCCCCGCTATGCCGTCAAAGCCGGCTCACTCTAGAGGCCGCCTTGCCGGACGCTATGGCAGTAAATGCATGAGCTCGTCCGGCATTGGGGTAACCGCCGGCACAGGAGTAGCCGCCGGCGTGGGCGCGGCCGGATCGGTAACATCCGTTCCACCGATGACGTAGCCCGGTTCTTCCGACTCCGAGTAGACTTTCGTTATGATGCCTGATTTGAGCGCTTCAGCGTCCCAGACATTATAAAGGCCCTGCGGCGTTGCCAGCCCCATCATGGCGAACACATCGGCACTGTTGATGCCCATTTCGTCGAAATAATCAGACATCATCTGCTTCAGCGCCGGATCAGGCACCGTCGAAATCTCGTCGAGGTCTCTTCTGCCGTTGTGCATTCGGGGTTTCTTCCGGCCGTTCGTTATCTGATGGACGGCGATCCGGGCATTGGCAGCCGCCGCGCGGACCTGGCCTCCAGCCAGGGCCCATGGGCAGGCCGAGAAACAGTATGCCCCGCCAGAATGAACTTCCCCTTCCGACCAGCCGTTCCTGACCATCTTTTCTGGACAGCGCGGCACCAGCATCGGACAGCCGTTCAACTGCGTCCTGCCTATCGCAGTTTCGAGGCCGGCGGTGCGGATCATGCGTCCCATTTCGAGCGCAGCATCCACGTTCCCGCCGCCAGACTGAAACACGACAGGAAGCTTCTGGCCTTTCAGCTTTCTCAGAAACTTCTCAAATTGTCCGGCTGTGTCAGGTTTGATGATGCCTTCGGCAGAGATCCATTGGACGCAGCTTACCGTGCAATCACCGTTCCGAACCAAAATGAAATTCATCGGCCACACTTCGGGCGTTTTCTGCTGTGCGGCGGCCGATGCGGTAGCAACCAGGGCCGCAAAGAAGCCTGTGACGATCAAGCAAAAGGTTGCGAGCGGACGCAGGCGAGTTGTCACGATGAAAAGTCCCCGCAAACAGCAGAATAATTGCTATCGTCTCAGGCCTGTCCGACACAACCTTTTTTAGAATTCCGTCGGCAAGGGATGGCGTCTATGAAGAAGAGTCTCGACAATTGAGCGTAGCATTTGCCAAGGAGGAAAGCGCCGAGGCGGCATCGGAAACCATCCTGCCGGCTCGCCCTATCTCCGATCGAATCAACCTCGTCACCGAGGTGGGCCTCAAGATGCTGCAGGTTGAATTGGCTCGCGCTCAGCAGGCTCTCGAGGCCGCTAACGTGCTGGAAGATGTCAACGAGAGGCGACGGCAGTCAGCGGTTCCGGTTCGGGATATGCGCTATTATGCCGAGCGCGTCCGTACGGCCCAGCTCATGTCGGTGCCCTCGTCCAATGAAGTGATCGCCTTCGGGCACACGGTTACCTTCAAGCGTGACGATGGCCGCACGCAGACCTTTCGCATCGTCGGTGAGGATGAGGCCAACCCCTCTCAGGCTTCCATATCGCATGGTTCGCCGGTTGCCATCGCGCTGACTGGCAAAACCGTTGGCGACTTTGTCCAGCTGGGGCAACACGAACTTGAGATCCTGTCCATTTCCTAGTTGGACATCAGGTATGGCGTACGACCGGGGCGAGTGCCTGGAACCAATGACGGGCGAGACTGTTCAATTGTAACTTTGGTACCACGCTGACGAGCCCAACCGTTGGGCAAGCGGCCACTTGAGGAGCTCTCATCATGATGATTTCGTCCAGACTTCGTTCACTCGCGGTTGCCGCCATAGCCGCCGGGGCCGTCAGTGTTGCCAGTGCCGCGCATGCCGACAGCGGCACGATTCGCTTCGCCGTCTACAAGGCGGCATTCTTCATCGGTGGCTCCGGCGGCGAAGGCACGCTGACCTTCCATGGTCGCAGCTACCCCATCTCCGTCGGCGCCGTCTCGGGCGGTCTCGCCTTCGGGGTTTCGAAGACCTATTTCCGCGGGACAGTGCGCCATATCAGACGCGCCCGGGATGTAACGGGGGTCTACGGGGCAGCGGGCGGCGGCGGCGCTCTCGGCAAAGGGGCTCAGGTGATCGTCATGACCAATGACAAGGGCGCCCAACTCGAACTCACAGGCAAACAGGTAGGCCTGCAAGTCAACGCCGATCTCAGCGGTATGGCCATCACGGTGAAGTAAAAAGGGTTCGTCAGTCCTTGGATGGGCGGACCGAAAGGCTCCCGCTGCGCCGGCAGCTTCTGCAAGGCGCCGTCGTTCGCATCGTGGAAGACGTAGGTCGGCTTTGGATCAACCGACCTTCGCTCTTTCAATCACAACCCCTGTTTGCCCCTATGCCGGCTGCAACTCCCGTCGCGGCAGTGGCGGGAAGGCGATCGCGATGCCGACCGCGCCAAGGCCTATGATGGCCGAACCGATGAACAGCCAGTGGTAGTTGGCGTAGGCATCAAACACCATGCCGCCGGCCAGCGGTCCCAGCGCCATGCCGAGGCTGGACAGCATGGTGGCGGCGCCGAACACGGTGCCGAGGATACGCTGGCCGAAATATTCGCGCGCCAGCACCGCGTAGAGCGGCATGACGCCGCCATAGGTGGCGCCGAAGATGACGGCCAGCATGTAGAACTGCTCGAGCCGGCTGATCGAGAGATAGGCGGCAATGACGATCGCCTGGATCGCCAGGCCCGCGATCAGCACCGGCTTGACGCCAAGCCTGTCGGCCAGCACGCCGTAGAAAAGCCGACCGCCGAGGCCTGCGAGACCCTCGACGCTGTAGATCGAGACGGCCGCCATGGGGGCGACACCGCACAGCATGGCATAGCTGACCATATGGAAGATCGGCCCGGAATGCGCGGCGCAGCAGGCAAAGAAGGTGAGGCCGAGTACGATGAATTGGGGCGAGCGCAGTGCCTGGCCTACCGTCAGGCCAGCACCTTCGGGGGCCGGCGCCGAGGCCACATCCGCCGTTGCGGGCTTTGGCGGCTGGCGGGCCAGCAGCACGGCCGGCAACAGCAGCACCCAGGCGGTGATGCCGATGTCGAACATGGCGGTGCGCCAGTCATAGGCCGAGATCAGCCAGCGGGCGAAGGGCGAGATCGTCATCGGCGCCACCCCCATGCCGGCCGAGACCAGCGAGACGGCTAGGCTGCGGTTGGTGTCGAACCAGCCTGTGGTCAGCGCGATCATCGGCGCGAAGAAGGCGCTTGCCGCGAGGCCGACCAGCACGCCATAGGTGATCTGGAAGCTCAAGAGCGAACCGGCGCGGCTGGCCAGAACCAGTGCCAGCCCGAGCAGCACAGCACCGATCGTCACGACGATGCGGGCGCCAAAACGGTCCGATATCGCGCCCCAGGCGAATCCGCCAAGGCCCATCACCAGGAAATTCAGCGTCATGGCGCTGGAAATGCCGGTGCGCGACCAGTTGGTGTCGATCGCCATCGGCTCGAGGAAGATCGCCAGCGAAAACATCGTGCCGATGGCGACACAGGACATCAGCGCGCCAGCGGCGACGATGACCCAACGATAGGAAATGCTCATTCAAATCTCCCATGCCAGAGGGCAGCGCTGCGCGCTGCTTGCGTCCGAAGGACGCTGGCGCCGAGGCCGACCCTACAATCCGGTTGCATTTTTTATCCAGTCCGGAATGGCGCCGTTTTCGGTGGCATGGTCTTTTTGGACGCATGTCGTTATCCCAAAACCGCTTCGCACTTTTGGGCGACATGCGTTAGATCGGCAGTTCCGACGTGTATTTGATCGTCTGGCTGGGAACGTCGGTCTTGACGTTCTGCACGCCCTTGATGCGGCTCAGATGCTCCGACTGGAAGCGGCGGTAGTCGTCGATGCCGGCCGCCACCACGCGCACCATGGCGTCGCAATCACCGAGCATCAGGTAACACTCCATCACCTGCGGCAGCTTGGCCACTTCGGTGGCGAAATGTTCGATTGTGTCCTCATCCTGCGTCTTCAGCCAGATGCGGGTGAAGAAGGTCAGGCCCTTGCCGATGCTGGCGGGGTTAAGCACGGCGACGTAGCGGTCGATGACTCCGGCCTCCTCCAGCAGCTTCACGCGCCGCAGGCAAGGCGAGGGCGACAGCCCGACTTCACTGGCCAGATCATTGTTGGCCATGCGCCCGTCGCGCTGCAGTGCCCGCAGGATCCGCTTGTCGATCTCATCCAGCTTCATGGCTTTGGATTCCATCTATTTGGCAATCTGTGACACTCAATGCCAAAATTTGGTGAAATACAACAATCTTCGCAACCAAATTTTGAGCCGGTGCCGGTATGTTTGCCGCCGACATTCACGAGATTCCAAACGCAACCAGAGGCGGCGGCCGCCAGGCTAGCCGATGGATAGCCATGAGCATTTCACAGGCAGTCGAGGCGGCGGGCGATGGCTTGGGATCCGAGTTCCGCCGTGGCGTGACGTCCTGCGCGCCGGTGCTGTTCGGCACCATCCCCTATGCGCTGGTGCTCGGCGCCCAGGCCACACAGAAAGGGCTGAGCACGGTCGAACTGTCCATGATGACAGGGCTGAACTTCGCCGGCGGCTCGGAATTCGCGGCGATCCAGTTGTGGACGTCGCCGCCGCACATCGTGCTCATCGTCGCCATCACTTTCCTGGTCAACAGCCGTCATTTGCTGATGGGAGCGGCACTGGCGCCGTTCCTGCGCGATCTGCCAAGGCGCAAGGTGTTTCCGGCGCTGTTCTTCCTATGCGACGAAAGCTGGGCGCTCGGGCTTGCCGATGCCAGGCAGCGTGCAGCGGCAGGCATCCCGCCGGCCTTCAGTCCGCGTTATTATATG
>NZ_RZQG01000629.1:0-3561 GCF_003998635.1 Mesorhizobium sp. M7D.F.Ca.US.004.03.1.1 | reverse complement strand
TTGGTCGTCACTTCGACGACGATGGCGGCGCCTTCCAAGCTGCCGTTGGTCACATGCACGACACGCGATACCCGCAGATCCTGCGCATTTCCGTTGATCGACAGGGAAACGCTTTCGCCGATCCGGGGAACCGCCTGGAAAACGGCATCGGTGGCTTCCGGCCGGTTGTCGATGGATATGCGGCAGTTGACGGTCATGAGATGTCTCCTGGTCTGGCGGGTGCCCCGCCCATCAACGCAGGGTCCGCGAAATGGTTTCAGGAGCGCCAGATGCAACTTAATGGCGCCCGAATTCGTAGAGCAGTAATTGCTCCATTGTTCATCGTAGCGGAGCAGCAGGCTCGCCGGGGAGGCGTTGGGGTTGCCCCGGCGAGCTTGACCCTCGTTGCCATCGGCGTTGCGCCACCATGACCAGCGTCAGCGTTGATGATGGCCAAGCTTCGGCGGATCGCCTCTAATCATTTTGCCGCCCGCGGCACGAGATAGCTCGTCGCAGCGCCGTTCCCAATGCCTCGCGTGACCACGACCGTGGTGTAGTCTGTCGGAAGTGAAGCAGTGACGGTGGGATCAATGGGCCGGCACCTTCCGACGATTTCGCCGTTGGGCGAGCTTGCCAACCTGTCGGCCAAAGACGCTCGGCATTGATCGAGGGATGCGTACAGTGTCGGCGCCATATCGACGGGTTTGCATATTGACGCCTCTCCTTGGCTGCAGGAGAGCAAAAGCATCACTGCCTGGGTTGCCAAATCCATTCTCTGAACTCCACGTCGAACGAGGCTCAACGTGGAAGTGCGACCTTGGTTTCGCTGTTGCTAAAAAACGGATTCGTATTGCCTGGCGGGCTCATGGGCTCGAACCACGGTTCACGCTTCAAAGGCAGTTCCTATCACTTCTCCCCTCGGGCGTGGCGTCACCGAGGTGAGAGGGGGACGAGTTTCGGTGCCCGCAATTCCCCGGCCATTTTTGCCGCCTGGAAAATTGTCAGCAAAACCAAGATTGGCTCACCTTCAGTCGGGTTGATGGTCAGGACCACACGGCCAAGTTCGTCGCTCATGCCGCAAGACCAGTCCTTGACCGCAATCATTTTTCTCCCGGACATATCCATCTCCCGGACGGGAGGCACCTCGCGGGCTACACCGTCTGGAGCTGTTCGATAGAACCTTCGCCTGACATTGCAGTCAGCCGTACGGCGGCAAATGCTGCCAAAATCATGAAAACCGCAGTGATGTTCATGAGCATTGTCGAGGCAAAGATGCCCCCGCTCTGGTCAAAACAACTCAGTTCCATGGCGCTGCACCCCTTCAAGCCGCTAACAGCTTGCATGATGATCCTGCTTCAAGGGAAATACAAGCATATGCTAATAAGCATGGGTTGGAGCGGTTTCTCTGGAGGATCAGGTGAGCTTTCTTCGCCCCCGGCAAAAACCGAAAAAGGCCTACCCGAACAGCGATCGGTTCGGAGAGGACGGTCGGCGGCTCTATAGTGCCTACGCCAGCACAGATCGAAAGCAGCCGGTTAAGACCCGCAAGCAGAGACACCTGGCGCTGATCTTGGGTGGGGCGGCAGTCACTGCCATAGTGAGCGTGTTGATGTATTTGATATCGGCGGGCTAGGCCATGCGCGCCGCTTCGGCTCTCTGTGGTCGAGGCCTGCAAGCGCTTGATGATTTTGGTTCCCGCTCATGGGCTCGAACCACGATTCACGCCTTCAAAGGGCGCTGTCCTACCATTAGACGAAGCGGGAGAAAGCAACTGCGCCCACACCCCTAGCCGGTTCGCGCGCCGTGATCAACGCGGTGCAGCGGCAAAGGCTGCTGGCAAGCGACATCAGTTCGGGAAGTTGTTGACCGGTTCCTCGCAGCGGTAGACCGGACAGCTTCCGTCACGGGTCGGCACGTAGGCCGACATCGGTACCTCGGGCCAGTCGCATTCGTTGCCGAACTGCCTGACATAGCGGTCATAGGTGTTGGGGCCGGTGGTCAGCACCACGGCGCGATGGCTTTGGATCAGTTGCTGGAGTTGGTCGCAGCTCATCGTGCGGGTATCGGGCCGAGCGTCGGCCAGGCCGGTCGCGGCAAGCAGGATCGCTGCCGTCATCGAGGCAATTCGGCGGATGGGCATGGCGGTTTCCTCAAGCTGATGTGTCACGCCAAACTCGCATCCAGGCCGGTGGTTCCGCAACAGCCGGCTGGCCGTCTTCGGCGCGCAACCAAATGGTCCGTCGCGCATTGCTGGGGATGGATGGCAGGAAACCCTACGAGACCCCGCAATGGCGGCCCGGAAACGGAGATCGCGAAGCTATGTGCTGTTCCTTTTGCGGCGGCCGCGACCACCGCTATGAGGATTGCCCGCAGCGGGACCCCGCCGCCAATCCTCCCTTGGATGCTCCCGACCGTGTCATCCCCAAACCGAACTGATTGTGAGTTGGCTCCCGGGCGCTACTTCGAGCCCGCGCAATGCCGCGTGCCGATTGCAACCAAAATGCTCCGCCACGCATTGCTGGGCGTAGGCCCCAAGGGCGGTTGCGAGACCGCGAGACGCAAGGCGGTCGACGTGATGTGGGGAAGGTGGGGGGAATGACGGAATTGGCAAGCAGCGGCCTGATCCATATCACCGCCGATTCTCGGCTGGCGGCGATCGTCGAGTCGTCCTTCGACGCCATCATCAGCAAGGACCTGAACAGCGTCATCACCAGTTGGAACGGGGCGGCGCAGCGCATGTTCGGCTATGCTGCCGAGGAGGCTGTCGGCCGATCCGTGCTGATGCTCATTCCCGACCATCTCAAGGATGAAGAGGCCGATATCATCGGCCGGGTTCGCAATGGCGAAGTCGTGGCCAGCTATGAGACGATCCGGCGACGCAAGGATGGCGGGATCATTGCCGTTTCGCTGACCGTCTCGCCGATCAGGAATGAATCGGGCGAGATCATCGGCGCCTCCAAGATCGCCCGCGACATCACCGCGAGCAAGGAGAGCGAGCGCCGGATCCGGCTGTTGCTGCGCGAAGTGAATCATCGCGTCAAGAACCAGTTCGCGGTGATCCTCTCGATGGTCAGGGAGACAAGCAAACGCTCGACCGATCCACGCGAGTTCGAGGCGCTGATCCGCTCCCGCATCATGGCGCTGTCGCGGTCGCACGATCTGCTGGTGAACTCGGAATGGGCCGGCGCCAGCCTTTTCGACCTCATCCAGGAGCAGCTCAAGCCGTTCGGGCACGAGGAGCAGGTATCGCTCTCCGGACCGCTTTTGACCTTGCAGCCGAACGCCGTGCAAAATCTCGGCATGGCATTTCATGAGCTCGGCACCAACTCGTCCAAATACGGCGCTCTGGCTGGTGATGTAGGGCGGCTTGAGATCACCTGGCAGATCGCCGCCGGTGTTTTGGGAAAGCGGGAAATCCATCTCGTCTGGGACGAGACGATGCCGGTGTATGAAGGGGACCGACGGGACGAAAGCACACGCAAGGGTTTTGGCACCGTCGTCCTGCAGCGGGTCGCGCCGCAATCGCTGAACGGCTCGGCGGTGCTGGAGCGCAGCCCCGGCCATCTCAGTTGGTCGCTGACG
>NZ_RZQG01000628.1:0-3565 GCF_003998635.1 Mesorhizobium sp. M7D.F.Ca.US.004.03.1.1 | reverse complement strand
ACACGGTATCCCGGAGCGAGCAGGACGCGAGCGCTGGACAAATGGAACTTTCAGCCGCCCGGCGAAGGCGCCGAGAGTTACCAGATGCTGCTCGAACGGGTGAGGCCATGCTTCGACGCGATCGAACGCCAGACGATCTGCGTGACCCATGGCGGCGTCATGCGCACCTTGTTTCGCTTCGTTCTGGGATTGGCCGAGGACGAGGCAGCGAACCTGGAGATACCGCAGGATCGCTTGCTCAAGCTCGAGGGCAAGAGTCTGGAGTGGCTCTAGACCGTAGAGACAATTGATCAGAGCGGCTCAGCGAAAACTGACCGCAAGCACTGCATTCAATTGAGGCTGGAAGCTCTAATTGGCTGAGCTGTCCGGCAGTTCCATGTCGGTGACGACGTTTTCGCCATTGGTCACATCGTAGGCGATGACGATGTCCATGCCCGGCTTCAGCGCGTCGAGATCGGTCTCGGCGTTCAGCTTGTAGGACTTGCCGTCATCCAGCGTCAGCGTCGCCGTGTCCTTGTCGATCTTCTTGATCAGGCCTTCGGTCTGGCCGGCGAAAGCGGCGGTGGAAAGCAGCAGTGTGGCGGCAACGGCGCCAATCAGGGTACGCATAATCGTTCCTCTTTATCATTGCACCGGCATAGCGGCGGGCGTTCAACGGCGGATGGAGCAGAGCAGAAACCAACCGAATGTGTCAAAACTAAATCCGCCAGATCACAGTTTGACCCCTGTGAAAAACGCCAATAGAAGGCAGCCTTGAGCCGGCTCCGCTGCCGGGCAGGGTCATTTCATGTCTCACAACACGTTCGGCCACCTTTTCCGCGTCACCACCTGGGGCGAAAGCCATGGCCCGTCGCTTGGCTGCGTGGTCGACGGCTGTCCGCCCGGCATCCGCTTCACTCAGCGAGAAATCCAGGCCGAACTCGACAAGCGCCGGCCGGGACAGTCACGTTTCGTGACGCAGCGTCGCGAACCTGACGAGGTCAAGATCCTGTCCGGTTTTATACTCGATGAGGATGGCGAGACGATGATCACCACCGGCACGCCGGTGTCGATGCTGATCGAGAATGTCGACCAGCGCTCGAAGGATTATGGCGAGATCGCCCGCCAATACCGGCCCGGCCATGCCGATTACACCTATGACGTCAAATACGGCGTCCGCGATTATCGCGGCGGCGGCCGCTCCTCGGCCCGCGAGACGGCAGCTAGAGTGGCAGCCGGTGCCCTGGCGCGCAAGGTGGTGCCCGGCGTTGTGGTGCGCGGCGCGCTGGTGTCGATGGGCGAAAAATCCATCGACCGCGCCAACTGGAACTGGAATTTCATCGGCGACGCGGAAAATCCGTTCTTCACCCCCGATCCGGCTTCCGTTCCCGTTTTCACGCAGTATCTCGACAGCATCCGCAAGGCGGGATCCTCGGTCGGTGCGGTGATCGAAATCGTCGCCGACGGTGTTCCGGCCGGTCTCGGCGCACCGATATATGCCAAGCTCGACCAGGACATCGCGTCGGGCCTGATGTCGATCAATGCCGTCAAGGGCGTCGAGATCGGCAACGGCTTCGAGGCCGCCCGCATCACCGGCGAGCAGAATGCCGACGAGATGCGCATGGGCAATGACGGCAAGCCGGTGTTCCTGTCCAACAATGCCGGCGGCATCCTGGGCGGCATCTCGACCGGCCAGGCAATCGTCGCCCGTTTCGCCGTCAAGCCGACCTCGTCGATCCTGACGCCGCGAAAGTCGATCGACAAGGACGGCAAGGACGTCGAGATCATGACCAAGGGCCGCCACGACCCATGCGTCGGCATCCGCGCCGTGCCGATCGGCGAAGCGATGGTTGCCTGCGCGATTGCTGATCACTATCTGCGTCATAGGGGGCAAACAGGAAAGGGAGTAGGGCAGTAAGGCAGTAAGGCAGTATGTTACGCCGTCCGCCGAAACAGCCAAATCTTCCTTTTCCCTACTGCCTTACTGCCCTATTCCCCTACTGCCCTGCGAGCGAAGCGAGCGTTCATGCCTTACGACCAGAAGAAAATCGTCGAAGCCCTGCGCGCTTTCGAACGCGGCGAGATCGTCGTCGTCATGGATGATGACGGGCGCGAGAACGAGGGCGACCTGATCGTCGCTGCCGTCCACTGCACGCCCGAAAAGATGGCGTTCATCGTTCGCCACACCTCCGGCATCGTCTGCACGCCGATGCCGCGCGAGGAGGCCAAGCGGCTGAACCTTGCGCCGATGGTCGCCGACAACGACTCCGCGCATACCACCGCCTTCACCGTTAGCGTCGATTTCAAGCATGGCACCACCACCGGCATTTCGGCCGAGGACCGCACACTGACCGTTCGCAATCTTGCCAACGGCAATGTCGGCGGTTCGGATTTCGTCCGGCCTGGCCACATCTTCCCGCTGATTGCGCGCGAGGGCGGCGTGCTGATGCGCTCTGGCCATACCGAGGCCGCGGTCGATTTGTGCAAGCTCGCCGGCCTGCCGCCGGTCGGCGTCATTTCCGAGCTGGTCAACGACGACGGCACGGTCAAGCGCGGTCCGCAGGTGCAGGCTTTCGCCGAAGAGCATGGCCTGAAGCAGGTTTCTGTGGCCGACCTCATCGCCTACCGGCAACGCAAGGAAACGCTGGTCGAGCGCGTCGCCTGCTCCGAAATCGACACGCTCGGCGGCAAGGCGCAGGTCTTCACCTACACGCTGCCCTGGGACTCCATGCATCACGTCGCCATCGTCTTCGGCGACATTCGCGACGGCGAGGACGTGCCGGTGCGTCTGCATTCCGAGGATGTGGTGACCGATGTCTTTGGCACCAGCCACCGGCTCGACGGCATCATGAAGTCGATGGGCGAGCGCAGGCGCGGCGTCATCGTCTATCTCAGAGAAGGCTCCGTCGGCGTCGCCCATCAGGAGCGCAAACGGCCGGCGAGCGGCGACCGCGAGGATCACGAAGAGGCCCGCCGCCGCGAAAACGAGTGGCGCGAGATCGGGCTCGGCGCGCAGATCCTCAAGGATCTCGGCATCTCCTCGATCAATCTGATCGCCTCGCGCGAACGCCACTATGTCGGCCTGGAAGGTTTTGGCATCCATATCGCCAAGACCGAGATTCTCTAGGGTATGTCGATATTCAGGTAAGGCCAGCCTGACCTGGGCCTCAACATACCCTGGCTATCACTCGGCCGGGATTGCTGCTTCGCATCCATCCAGTTCGCATTCGTGCGTGGCAAGGCTGCGCTGGCCAAGCAACACTGTGGCCAGGGCGATGGTGCCAGAAGCCACCGAGACCCAGAACCCGCTCTGGGCGCCGAACGCATCCACCACCGCACCGGCGGCAAACGAGCCGAGCGCCATGCCGATGCCGATGCCGGTCATGACCCAGGTGATGCCTTCGGTCAGCATCGCCTCCGGCACGTGCCGCTCGATCAGGCCGAAGGCGGTGATGAAGGTCGGCGAGATCGCCACGCCGCTGATGAACACGGTCAGCGCCAGCAGTGGCACGGTGTCGGCGGTGAGCGGCAGCAGCGTGCCGAGCGCGACGAGGGCGACTGCGATGGCCAACTGGCGTTGCAGTGG
>NZ_RZQG01000627.1:0-3568 GCF_003998635.1 Mesorhizobium sp. M7D.F.Ca.US.004.03.1.1 | reverse complement strand
AGACCGCCCGCTCCAAGTGGGGCATGTCGCGCACGCAGATCGTCAACATCCTGCAGGGCGTCAAGGACGGTTTCGAAAAGAAGCTCGAGATCACCGGCGTCGGCTATCGCGCGGCACTTCAGGGCAAGAACCTGCAGCTGGCACTTGGCTTCAGCCATGACGTCGTCTACGAGACGCCGCAGGGCATCACCATCACGGTGCCGAAGCCGACTGAAATTACCGTGGCCGGCATCGACAAGCAGCAGGTCGGCCAGGTTGCGGCCGAGATCCGCGAGTATCGTGGTCCCGAGCCCTACAAGGGCAAGGGCGTCCGCTACGCTGGCGAGAAGATCGTCCGCAAGGAAGGCAAGAAGAAGTAGTGGGCTTGGCCCCGAAAGGTCGAAGACTTTTCGGAAAGGACCAAGCTAAAGAAGTGCAACGCCGCGGGGAGCGGTCGCGGGAGGCGCATTCGCCTACCGCACATGGCGGCCCCCGTTTTTTGAAGGCAAGGAACTATCATGGCTACCAAGGAATCCATCCAGCGCCGCGCGCAGCGCGTCCGCCGTCAGATCAAGAAGGTCGCTGGTGAGCGCCCGCGTCTGTCGGTCCACCGCACGTCGAAGAACATCTACGTGCAGGTCATCGACGATGCCAAGGGCCACACCATCGCCGCCGCTTCGACGCTCGAGAAGGACCTCAAGGGTTCGCTCAAGACCGGCGCCGACACCGCCGCTGCCGCCGCGATCGGCAAGCTGATCGCCGAGCGCGCCACCAAGGCCGGTGTCAAGGAAGTCGTCTTCGACCGCGGCGCCTACATCTATCACGGCCGCGTCAAGGCGCTCGCCGAGGCTGCCCGTGAAGGTGGTTTGAGCTTCTAAGCATGATCCCGAAAAGTTGCAGACTTTTCGGATAAAGATTATGCGAAGGAAATGATTTCGCCCCCGGTGACCCACAGAGGCGCCGGATCTTATCAGCAACCGTGCTTCCGGAAAAAAACAAGGAACAGGATATGGCACAGGAACGTAGGGATGGCGGCCGCGGCCGCGATCGTGAAGAACGCGATGACGGCATGGTGGACAAGCTCGTCCACATCAACCGCGTCGCCAAGGTCGTCAAGGGCGGCCGTCGCTTCGGTTTTGCAGCACTCGTCGTCGTCGGCGACCAGAAGGGCCGCGTCGGCTTTGGTCACGGCAAGGCGCGCGAAGTGCCGGAAGCTATCCGCAAGGCCACTGAATCGGCCAAGCGCGACATGATCTTCGTGCCGCTGCGCTCGGGTCGTACGCTGCATCACGACGTCGAAGGACGCTGGGGCGCGGGACGCGTGCTGCTGCGCGCTGCCAAGCAAGGTACCGGCATCATCGCCGGTGGCCCGATGCGCGCTGTCTTCGAGACGCTCGGCATGCATGACGTGGTCGCCAAGTCGATGGGTTCGTCGAACCCCTACAACATGGTTCGCGCCACCTTCGACGCGCTGAAGAGCCAGATGCATCCCAAGGATGTGGCTGCTGCTCGCGGCATCAAGTATTCGACCCTTCAGGCCCGCCGCGGCACCGCCGTTGCGTCTGAAGAATAGTCGATCTGACCAGGGATTTTGACCATGGCCAAGAAAGCAACCAAGACCATCACCGTTGAGCAGATCGGTTCGCCGATCCGCCGTCCGAAGGAACAGCGCGCGACGCTGGTCGGCCTCGGCCTCAACAAGATGCACAAGCAGCGCACACTGGAAGATACGCCCTCCGTGCGCGGCATGATCGCTGCCGTCCAGCATCTCGTCCGCGTCGTGGACGAGGGCTGAGCCAGAGCGCAGGAGAACTCAGATGAAACTCAACGATCTGCGTGACAAGGACGGCGCGACGCACTCCAAGAAGCGTCTCGGCCGTGGTATCGGCTCCGGCTCCGGCAAGACCGGCGGCCGCGGCGTCAAGGGCCAGAAGGCACGCTCCGGCGTCGCCATCAACGGCTTCGAGGGTGGCCAGATGCCGCTCTACCGGCGCCTGCCGAAGCGTGGCTTCAACAACATCTTCGCCAAGAGCTTCACTGTCGTGTCGCTGGCCCGCATCCAGGTGGCCATCGACGCCAAGAAGCTCGACGCCAAGGCAACCGTGACGGCTGAATCGCTGGTTGCCGCCGGCGTCATCCGCCGCGTCAAGGACGGTGTGCGCATCCTCTCGGACGGCGAGATCAAGGCGAAGCTGGCCTTTGACGTTGCCGGCGCCTCCAAGGCCGCGATCGAGAAGATCGAAAAGGCCGGCGGTTCGGTCAAGCTGCCGCAGGAAAAGGCAGCTGCCGAGTAACGGCAATTTGAAGCGCGATCGGCAAGAGTGGGATCCGTTTTTGCTCACGATTGCGCTTTGATCTGCTCAACGAGGCGGCCGCGTCAACGCGGCCGCTTGCATGTTTAGAGCCCGGAGCTTATCTCGTGAGCTTCGGTGAAACGCACCGCCTGACCTCAAGGGCCATCAAGCGTTACCAAGCGGAGAATCAGGCATGGCTTCGGCTGCTGAACAATTAGCCTCGAATCTGAATTTCTCGGCCTTCGCCAAAGCGGAGGACCTGAAGAAACGCATCTGGTTCACGATCGGCGCGCTGCTCGTCTACCGCCTCGGCACTTACATCCCGCTTCCCGGAATCAATCCCGACGCCTTCGCCCAAGCCTTCTCCTCGCAGAGCAAGGGCGTGCTTGGCATGTTCAACATGTTCGCCGGCGGCGCCGTGCAGCGCATGGCGATCTTTGCGCTCGGCATCATGCCTTACATCTCCGCCTCCATCATCATGCAGCTGATGACCTCGGTCATCCCGTCGCTGGAAGCGCTGAAGAAGGAAGGCGAACAGGGCCGCAAGGTCATCAACCAGTACACACGCTACGGCACCGTGCTTTTGGCGCTGGTTCAGGCCTATGGTATTTCGGTGGGCCTGGAAGGCGGTCACGGCATCGTCAACGATCCAGGCATGTTCTTCCGCCTCTCGACCGTCGTCACGCTGGTCGGCGGCACCATGTTCCTGATGTGGCTGGGCGAACAGATCACCGCACGCGGCATCGGCAACGGCATTTCGCTGATCATCTTCTCCGGCATCGTCGCCGGTTTGCCGCGCGCCATTTCCGGCACGCTGGAGCTTGGCCGCACGGGCGCCTTGTCGACCGGCCTGATCCTGGCGATCATCGTGCTCGCCATCGTCGTCATCGCCTTGATCGTGTTCTTCGAGCGCGCCCAGCGCCGCTTGCTGATCCAGTATCCGAAGCGTCAGGTCGGCAACCGCATGTTCCAGGGCGATACCTCGCATCTGCCGCTGAAGCTCAACACATCGGGCGTCATCCCGCCGATCTTCGCCTCGTCGCTGCTGTTGCTGCCGGCAACCGTCGCCGGCTTCTCGCAGACGACCAACATGCCGGCCTGGGCAAGCACCGTGCTCGCCTCGCTCGGCCACGGCCAGCCGCTCTACATGCTGTTTTATGCGGCGATGATCGTGTTCTTCGCCTTCTTCTACACTGCGATTGTCTTCAACCCGAAGGACACCGCCGACCAGCTCAAGAAGCATTCGGGCTTCATCCCCGGCTATCGTCCGGGCGAGCGCACTGCCGATTATATCG
>NZ_RZQG01000626.1:0-3571 GCF_003998635.1 Mesorhizobium sp. M7D.F.Ca.US.004.03.1.1 | reverse complement strand
CCTTGGCATGGTGCGCTACGGCATCAAGATCGAGCGCGCCCTCGGCATCTCGCACGGCGTGCAGCGGCAGATTGCGCGGACGATCAAACGCAACCACGAGCGCGCCTTCGAGCTATGGGACACCGGCATCATGGAGGCGCAGTTCATCGCTTCCGTCACGGCTGACCCGAAGCGTTTTTCCGCAGCTGATGCAAGGCAATGGGCGGCGTCCTTCGATTCCTGGGATATCGTCGACGGCGTCTCCGATCTCTTCGTCGATACGGACGCCTGGAAGGAACTGATCGAAGAGTTCGCGGCCGATGAGCGGGAATTCGTTCGGCGCACGGCCTTTGCCATGATGGCCTGGTCTGTCGTTCACCGGAAACAAGAGCCGGTAGCGACTTTCCTCGGCTTCCTGCCGATCATCGAAGCGCATGCCGCCGACAGCCGCAATTTCGTGAAGAAGGCCGTAAACTGGGCGCTTCGTTCGATCGGCAAACGCTCGATGGAGATGCATAGCGCTGCCCTTGCTGTCGCCGAACGGCTGGCGCAGTCGACCGACAAGACGGCGCGCTGGATCGGCAAGGACGCAGTGAGGGAGCTGACCAATGCCAAGACGCTCGAGCGTATCGCCGCCAGGAAAGGCTGACGGGGCGGAAATCAGCTTCTCGGAGGTGACGCGATCGACACGCACCGATTTCGAAAACCTGTTCGAGCAGCCGGGCGGGCCGAAATATTGCTGGTGCATGGCCTGGCGCAACCTTCCCAGCCGCGAGCATGTCTCGAACGACGAGAAGAAACGGGCCATCATTTCGCTCATCGAGGCCGATACACCCGTTGGCATCGTCGCCCACGTTGAAGGCAAAACCGTCGGCTGGTGCTCGGTTGCGCCGCGCCAGACCTATCGCCGGCTCTCCCGGCAGCAGGACGACAGCGAGACCGGCGTGTGGTCGATCGTCTGCTTCTATGTGCCAAGGGCCTTGCGCAGCGGCGGGCTGGCGTCGGCGCTGCTCGACGCGGCGATAGATCACGCCTTCGCCAAGGGCGCCGGCACGATCGAGGCGTACCCGGTCGATCAGGCGTCGCCGAGTTACAGTTTCATGGGCTTTCGCGACATGTTTGCCGCCCGTGGGTTCCGCGAGACCGGTATGGCCGGTTCTCGCCGACATGTGATGCGGCTCGAGCGTTGACGTCATTGGTGGCGGCGTCTTTACTTCAGATTCAAAGGACGCGGCCCATGAGCAACCATGTCAGATCAACCATAGTGCTCGCAGCTGCGTTGTGTGTCTCCGCTGCCGTCGATGCCTCGGCTGAGACCGCGCACATATTCTGGAAGGATCTGCGCCCGGCCACGCAATCCGCTGCCGAAAACGTCGGCCTGCCGATGATCGCTGCAAAATTGCCCGACCATGGCGAGACGCTGTCCGTCAATCTGCAGGACAAAAGCATTCAGCTAGCCGGCTATGCATTGCCTGTCGATCGCGACGGCGACCTTGTCTATCAGTTTCTGCTGGTGCCGTGGACAGGTGCCTGCAGCCACATGCCGACGCCGCCTCCCAACCAGATCGTCCTGGTCACGCCGGCTCAGCCCTACAAGATGTCGGAAGCCTATCAGCCGGTCGCCGTCACCGGAGCGCTGAAGCCGGACATGGAGAAGAGCCAGCTGTTCATCCTCGATGGCGTCAGCGTCATCCAATCCGGCTACACGATGCGCAAGGCAGAGGTGGCCGCCGTCGACAACGTGCCGGACACCATCACCTTGCCGGTGAACTCACCCTGGAGTTTCCTCAACAAAAAGAAGAACTAGGCGGGACGACCTTACGCAAGGCTAACTTCAAGCAGCGTTGGCACCCGATTCCTTGTCCAGTACCATGTAATCGAGCGGGATTTCGGTCGTGTACTTGATCTGCTCCATGGCGAAGGACGACGACACATCACGGATTTCGATCTTGGCGATCAGTCGCTTGTAGAAGGCGTCATAGGCGGCGATGTCGGGCACTACGACGCGCAGAAGATAGTCGACGTCGCCGCTCATGCGGTAGAACTCGACCACCTCGGGAAACTCCTGGATGACTTCCGAGAAACGCCGCAGCCATTCATGGCTGTGCGAATTGGTGCGGATCGACACGAAGACGGTGACGCGCACATTGACCTTTTCATGGTCGAGAATGGCAACGCGCCGCTTGATGACGCCCTCTTCCTCGAGCTTCTGGATGCGCCGCCAGCAAGGCGTCGTCGACAGGCCGACTTTCTTGGCGACGTCGGCGACCGCGAGTGTCGCATCCTCCTGCAAAAGGCGGAGGATTTTTCTATCAAGGCGGTCCATTTTTTGCTCCCTGGGGGAATAGATTGGCTATATTCCCCCTTATTTCGGCCTTTCACAAGAAAGAAATTCTGTCGATTGATGGAAAAGCGAGTGATTTCTTGCTGAAAGGTCAGCTAAGGCGATAGCGGATTTCCGAACGCAGAAAAGGCAGCAAATCCATTTCAAACCATGGATTCTTCTTCAGCCAGCCGATGTTGCGCCACGACGGATGCGGCAACGGCAGCACTTTCAGGCCGACGGAATTCTCCCAGATGGCGCGCCAGTCCATCACCGTTTCCGTCAGCGAGGGCCGGCGCGCCACACCCATGTGCCAGGACTGCGCGTAGATGCCGATCGTCAGCACCAGGTCGATCCGTGGCATCAAGGCCATCAAAGGCGCGCGCCAGGCCGGTGCACATTCGCGCCTCGGCGGCAGGTCTCCGCCCTTGGCGTCCTGGCCGGGAAAGCAGAAGCCCATCGGCACGATGGCGAATTTTTCGATGTCGTAGAATTCGTCGCTCGTCACATCAAGCCAACTGCGCAAGCGGTCGCCGGAGGCGTCGGTGAACGGCATACCCGATAGATGCACCTTGGTCCCCGGCGCCTGGCTGGCGATCAGGATGCGGGCGCTGGACGAGGGTCGCAACACAGGGCGTGGCTCGTGCGGCAACGGCTTGCCGACCGGGTTTTCCACGCAGATGCGGCAAGCGCGGACCGTCGCGGTGAAGCTTTCGAGTTCGACAGTCATACTCAGGCTGATGCGCTTGGTCGGCTGGAGACGGCCTGATGCCAGCGCAACACATTCGCGCATTCATCCGGCACCTTGATGCGTGCCGGCTTCATGAAGTCGACGGCGATCAGGCCGGTGATATCGGCGATCGAATAGCTGTCGCCGGCGATGAACTCCCGGCTGCCCAGTTCGACGTCCAGCAGCCTGAGGAACTCAACGGCCTTGGGCTTGTTTGCCTCACCCCATTCGGGGATCTGCGGGATTTCCCACTCCTTCATGGCCGGATGGATGTGGCGGAAAGCCTGCGCGACGCAACTGAGCAAGTTGAATTCCATCCGTCTCTGCCACATCTCGACCTGCGCCTTGCCGACTGCGCCACGCCCGAACAAAGCGGGCTCCGGATGCAGCTCCTCGAAGTAACGGCAGATGGCGACGGATTCGGTGATGACGGTGCCGTCGTCGAGTTCCAGTACCGGCAGACGCTGCAAGGGGTTGCGCGAGCTGACCGCCTGTTGTCTGTGCTCCAGCGCCCCCATGTCGATGGCCACCTGCGGAAC
>NZ_RZQG01000625.1:0-3577 GCF_003998635.1 Mesorhizobium sp. M7D.F.Ca.US.004.03.1.1 | reverse complement strand
CCCGAAGGTCGACCGCATCGCTTGCCCATGGCTGATCCGGCGTTTCCTCGACCCCGACGCGGTGTTCCTGTTTGTCGAACCCGCTGAAGTACTGGCTGTGGCCGACCGTTTTCAGGCCGCGCCTTTCGACATCGACAATGTGTTCTGGAGCCATCGAGGCGAGCGTTGCACCTTCGACACCATGATCGAGGAGTTCGGGCTGGAATCCGAGGCGCTCGATCGCCTTGCCGCAATCGTGCGCGCGGCCGACACCGCAAGCCTCGACCTTGTGCCCCAGGCGGCCGGCTTTCTGGCTGCCTCGCTTGGTCTCTCGCGGATGTTCCGCGACGATCTGGAACAACTGGAAGCAGGCATGCTGCTCTACGATGCGTTCTTCCGCTGGTGTCGCGACGCCACCGAAGAAACGCACAACTGGCCCGCTGTAGGTAAACCGACATGAGCGCTCTTGCCCCGGTAGATACAGCAGGAAAGGTCCCGATGCCGGCTGCACCAACCTTTACGGAAGCCACGAAAGTCTGGGCGAAGATCGGATTGCTCAGCTTCGGCGGGCCTGCCGGGCAGATCGCCTTGATGCACAAGGAACTGGTGGAGGAGAGGCGCTGGATCGGCGAGCAGCGTTTCCTGCACGCGCTGAATTACTGCATGCTGCTGCCTGGCCCGGAAGCCCAGCAACTTGCCATCTACATCGGCTGGCTGCTGCACAGGACGATCGGTGGCCTTGTCGCAGGCATCCTGTTCGTCGTGCCGGGTGCGCTCGTCATGCTCGCCTTGAGCAGCCTCTACGTCCTCTATGGCGACATGCCTCTCGTCGCGGCGCTGTTTTTCGGGGTGAAGGCGGCGGTGCTTGCCATCGTCATCGAGGCGGTGATCCGGATCGGACGGCGCGCCCTCAAGAACCGCGTCATGATGTCGATAGCGGTCGCGGCGTTCATCGCCATCTATGCCTTGAATGTGCCGTTCCCACTCATCGTCCTGCTCGCCGGCCTGACCGGATGGCTGGGGGACCGCATTGCTCCCGGCCTGTTTTCCGGCTCGGCACATGGCAAGGGCGATGTTGCCGACTTCAAGGGAGCGGTCGACCTGATGTTCGAACGCGGCGAACTGGCCCATGTCAAACCGACCAGATGGCATGCACCGCGCACTGTCGCCATCTGGCTGCCGATCTGGCTCGGGCCTGTTCTTGTGGTCTGGTGGTTCACCGGCTCTGCAAGCGTCTGGACCGAGATAGGCCGGTTCTTCAGTCTCATGGCGGTCGTCACCTTCGGTGGCGCCTATGCGGTCCTCGCCTATGTCGCGCAGGCAGCCGTCCAGTCCTTCGGCTGGCTGGCGCCGGGTGAAATGGTCGATGGTCTCGGGCTTGCCGAAACGACGCCAGGTCCGCTCATCCTGGTGCTGCAGTTTGTCGGTTTCATCGCCGCGTTCCGCCACGCCGGACCGCTGGACCCGCTGCTTGCCGGATCGCTGGGCGCGTTGCTCACTTTGTGGGTGACGTTCACGCCGTGCTTCTTCTGGATATTCCTCGGCGCGCCCTACATCGAGGCCCTGCGCGGCAACAAGGCCTTGTCGGCAGCACTTGGCGCGATCACCGCCGCCGTTGTCGGGGTGATCATGAATCTCGCTTTGTGGTTTGCCTTGCACGTCATCTTCCGTGAGGTGCACGCGACGGGTCTCGGCATGAATGTGCCGGTGTTTTCGTCGATCGACTGGCGCGCGGCGCTGCTTTCGGGTGCTGCCATGATCGCCATCCTGAAGCTGAAAATCGGCATGCTGCCGACGCTCGCCGCATGCGCCCTGGCCGGTGTCTTGCTGTTGGCGGCGGGTGGCTAATGCATGTCGCCCAAAAGTGACCTCGGTTTTGG
Source organism: Mesorhizobium sp. M7D.F.Ca.US.004.03.1.1 (assembly GCF_003998635.1). NCBI lineage: Bacteria > Pseudomonadati > Pseudomonadota > Alphaproteobacteria > Hyphomicrobiales > Phyllobacteriaceae > Mesorhizobium > Mesorhizobium sp. M7D.F.Ca.US.004.03.1.1. Next base: position 1,718 of record NZ_RZQG01000625.1, on the reverse strand, counting down.
GAGAACGACATGCATCAAAACAAAGACAGCGGGTCGTCTGAATCCATTCAGACGCGACACGCTTTAGATGTCCGCCTTCCTTTGTATTCCGCTTGCGAACCACCTAAGTGGTTGGAAACGGATTGGGACTCATGGCGGGACGACGCTCTTCTCTCGGCTTCCTCGGACTGTTCGGCCGCTCGGGCGATCTCAGGCAGCTCGACGCCGCATTGCGTGGCGCCGACCTTCATCCCGCCCTCGTGCCGGAGGGCGTGAAACTCACCATCGTCAATCTGATGAAGGATCATTGGCCCGACGAGCCGCCCAGCCAAGCCTATGCGGAAGTGGCGCGGCTGTTCAGCTATTGCATCGCCGGGCCTGAAACATTCGAAAGCTCCCATGGCTTGCAGCAGCGGCAGGAGGTGGAGCGCCGGGTCGAGGCCGCGGTGCAGGCCGGCGACAGTTTCGATGCGCAAATCGTGCTGATGGCGCTGCACGCCAAACTGATCAATGCCGAGGTCGTCGAGCGGTACGGGCTGAGCGCCGAATAACTGTTCCGGCGAGCGCTCTTTAGCCGCCCATGCTGCCGCGCGGCAGTTTGATCATCTCGCCAAAGCGGGCGCGCAGTTTGTCGTCGATCAGCTTCGGCACATGGCGCGGAAAGCGCTCGGCAAGCACGCGTTTCTTCTCGATGATCGCCCGCTGCAAGATGTCGGGCCGGCCCTTTTCGTTCCATTCCTTGGGCGAAAAGCGATCGCCGACGGCGGGGTAAAAATACTCGGTCTGCATCAGCCGCAGCGTCTGCTCATTGCCGAGATAGTGCCCCGGTCCCTTCAGGCAGACATCGGCGATGGTGTCGATCGACAGCGCCTCGTCCGTCACCTCGATGCCGCGCACGCAGCGCAGGCAGTGGCCGAGCATGTCATTGTCGATGATCAGGCTTTCCAGGCAGAAGCCGAGCAGCGAAGCGTGCATGCCGGCCGATTCATAGACAAGATTGAGCCCGGCAAGGCCGGCCATCACATCGGTGATGCCCTTTTCATAGCCGGACTGGATGTCGGGCAATTTCGAATCCGTCATCCCGGCGGCTGAGCCGCCGGGCAGATCGTAGAATTGCGCCATCTGCGCGCAGGCCGAGGTCAGCACCGCCTGCTCGGCCGAACCGCCGGACATGGCGCCGGTGCGCAGATCCGACACGAACGGCCAGGTGCCGAAGATCGCCGGATGGCCCGGCTTGATGGCGTTGACGTAGACCAGACCGGCCAGCACTTCAGCCACCGCCTGTACCACCGCACCGGCAATCGCCGCAGGCGCCGTGGCGCCGGCTTGGCCGGCCGACAGCAGGAGAATCGGGATGCCGCCCTCGACGCAGGCTTCGAGCACGCCGCAGGCGTCCTCGGCGAACTTCATCGGCGGCACGACGAAGCAGTTGGAATTCGACACGAACGGCCGGGCGCGGAAATTCTCCTCGCCGCCGGCAATTGCATAAAGCATTTCGAGCGCCGGCTGCACGTTCTCGCGTACCGTGAATGAGGTGCCGACATGCTTGGACGTGCCCATCACGCAGGCATAGAGCGTGTTGAAGTCCATTTCGAGCGGGTCGGGAATGTCGCGCGGCACCATCGGCCGCTGGAAGAAATGGATGTTGTCGAGCCCTTCGACGAGGCGGGCGGCGTCATAGATGTCCTGCAGCAGCGATTCGCGGTATTCGCGCTTCTCGACATCGACCAGATGCACTG
>NZ_RZQG01000624.1:0-3579 GCF_003998635.1 Mesorhizobium sp. M7D.F.Ca.US.004.03.1.1 | reverse complement strand
TCTGGTCGTAGCGCTTGTATTCGCCAAAATACTTGGTGATCGCCGCCGTCAGCGACGTCTTGCCATGGTCGACGTGGCCAATCGTGCCGATGTTCACGTGAGGCTTGTTACGCTCGAATTTACCTTTGGCCATAATCGTTCTCCGTCTATTCTACCCGCTTGGGGGAAATTGTTATTCGCTCTTCAGATCCGGCGCCGCGCAAAGGACGCGACCCGGTGGCTAAAGAACCCTTACGCGTATTTCTTCTGGACTTCCTGGGCCACCGCAGTAGGGACCGGCTCGTAGTGATCGAACTGCATCGTGTAGGCCGCACGGCCCTGGCTCATCGAGCGCAAATTGTCGACATACTTGAACATGTTGGCGAGCGGCACCATCGCGTTGATGACCACTGCAACGCCACGCGCTTCCTGACCCTGGATCTGGCCACGACGACCGTTCAGATCGCCGATGACACTGCCGACATAGTCTTCCGGCGTCACGACTTCGACCTTCATGATCGGCTCGAGCAGCTGCACGCCAAGCTTGGGTGCGGCTTCACGGAAGCAGGCGCGGCCGGCGATTTCGAAGGCCAGAACGCTGGAGTCAACATCGTGGTAGGCGCCATCGATCAGCGTCGCCTTGACGCCGATCATCGGGAAGCCCGCGAACGGACCCGAGGTCATGACGCTGTTGATGCCCTTTTCGACACCCGGGATGTATTCCTTCGGCACGGCGCCGCCGACGATCTTGGTATCGAACTCGAACTCGCTGCTGTCCGGGTTCGGCTCGAAGACGATCTTGACGCGAGCGAACTGACCGGTACCGCCGGTCTGCTTCTTGTGCGTGTAATCCTGCTCGTGCCTGCGGGTGATCGTCTCGCGATAAGCCACCTGCGGCGCGCCGACATTGGCCTCGACCTTGAACTCGCGACGCATGCGGTCGACGATGATGTCGAGGTGAAGTTCGCCCATGCCGGAAATGATGGTCTGGCCGCTTTCCTCATCGGTCTTGACGCGGAAGGACGGATCCTCGGCGGCCAAGCGGTGAAGGGCGAGGCCCATCTTTTCCTGGTCGTTCTTGGTCTTCGGCTCGATGGCGATCTGGATGACCGGATCGGGGAACTCCATGCGCTCGAGGATGACCGGATGCAGCGGATCACTGAGCGTGTCGCCCGTGGTCGTGTCCTTGAGACCGGCAAGAGCAACGATGTCGCCGGCAAAAGCCTCTTCGACGTCGGCGCGCGAGTTCGCATGCATCTGCAGCATGCGGCCGATGCGCTCTTTCTTGCCCTTCACGGTGTTGTCGACCGAGATGCCCTTGGTGAGCTTGCCCGAATAGATGCGGGCAAAGGTCAGCGAACCGACGAACGGGTCGTTCATGATCTTGAAGGCGAGCATCGACAGCGGCTCGTTGTCGTCGGCATGACGCTCGATCTCGGCGTCGGTCTTGGCATCGACGCCCTTGATGGCGGGAACATCGGCCGGCGACGGCAGATATTCGACGACGGCGTCGAGCAGCGGCTGCACGCCCTTGTTCTTGAAGGCCGAGCCGCAGAACATCGGGTAGAACTTGACCGCAATGGTGCCCTTGCGGATCAGCGCGCGGATCTCGTCATTCGACGGCATCTTGCCTTCGAGGTAATTCTCAAGCGCCGTCTCGTCCATTTCGACGGCGGCCTCGATCATCTTCTCGCGGTATTCTTCGGCACGAGCCTTGAGGTCGTCCGGGATCTCGACGATGTCCCAGGCAGCGCCCAGCGTCTCGTCGCGCCAGACCAGCGCGTTCATCTCGACGAGGTCGACGACGCCCTTGAACTCGGTCTCGGCGCCGATCGGCAGCTGCATGACGACGGCATGTGCACCGAGGCGCGAACCGATCATCTCGACCGAGCGGTAGAAGTCAGCGCCGATCTTGTCCATCTTGTTGCAGAAGATCATGCGCGGAACGCGATACTTGTCGGCCTGACGCCAGACGGTCTCCGTCTGCGGCTCGACACCGGCATTGGCATCGAGCAGCGCGATGGCGCCGTCGAGAACGCGCAGCGAACGCTCGACTTCAATGGTGAAGTCGACGTGGCCGGGGGTGTCGATGATATTGAAGCGGTACATCTTGCCGCTGCGACCCTTCCAGAAGGTCGTGGTCGCGGCGGACGTGATGGTGATGCCGCGCTCCTGCTCCTGCTCCATCCAATCCATGGTGGCAGCGCCGTCGTGGACTTCGCCGATCTTGTGCGACTTGCCCGTGTAATAGAGGACGCGCTCGGTGGTCGTCGTCTTGCCGGCGTCAATATGCGCCATGATACCGAAATTGCGGTAGTCTTCGATTTTGTATTCGCGGGCCATCGTAGCTGCCTCTCAGTCTCGTTCGCGCTTTACCAGCGGTAGTGCGCGAAAGCGCGGTTGGCTTCAGCCATCTTGTGGGTGTCTTCACGCTTCTTGACAGCGGTGCCGCGGTTGTTGGCCGCGTCCATCAGCTCGCCGGAGAGGCGGTCGACCATCGTGGTCTCGTTGCGGTTGCGGGCAGCCGCGATCAGCCAGCGAATGGCCAATGCCTGGCGGCGCTCGGGGCGCACGTCGACCGGAACCTGGTAGGTGGCGCCGCCGACACGACGCGAACGCACTTCCACATGCGGCGCAACATTGTCGAGCGCCTGATGGAAGACGGTGACCGGCTCCTGCTTGGTCTTCGACTGAACCTGGTCGAGCGCACCGTAGACGATGGTCTCGGCGACCGACTTCTTACCGTCATACATGACGGCGTTCATGAACTTGGTGACGATCAGATCGCCGAACTTCGGGTCCGGATTGATCTCACGCTTTTCTGCACTGTGACGACGCGACATGGCTTTTGTCTCTCAATCTCATAGCCCGACGCACTCAAGGAGCGCCAAGGCCGGAAAATCTTACTTCGGACGCTTGGCGCCGTACTTCGAACGGCGCTGCTTGCGGTTCTTCACACCCTGCGTGTCGAGCACGCCGCGGATGATGTGGTAGCGAACGCCCGGAAGATCCTTGACGCGGCCGCCGCGGATCATCACTACGGAGTGTTCCTGAAGGTTGTGGCCTTCGCCGGGGATGTACCCGATCACTTCAAAACCATTGGTCAGGCGGATCTTGGCCACCTTGCGCAGCGCCGAGTTCGGCTTCTTCGGCGTCGTTGTATAGACGCGCGTGCAGACGCCCCGCTTCTGCGGGTTCTGCTGCATGGCCGGGACCTTGTTGCGCTTCACCGGCGCAATGCGCGGCTTGCGGATCAGCTGGTTGACGGTAGGCATTAAACCCTCTTGTCTCTCAATTCCGTGTCTCGCCCGGTCAGGGCCGCTCAAAGCGTCATTTCCATACGCAAATTCGGGCCACAAACCGCGCCTCGCGGTCTTGCCCGAACAAATGGCAGAGGAAGCGGAAGCCGCTTCGTGCACGCCGGAAATGTCTTTTCGCTCGTAAAACGAACCCTGTTTGAGGCAAACTCCAAAGCGTGTCGCTTCGGAAGGGAGAGCCTCACATCGGTTCTGACTGGCCGGCTTCTACTAGCAAGCCCACGAACCGTCAAGCCCGGAGCAGCAAATATTGCGCGCCGGCAAGTCAGAACCGATGTGAGGC
>NZ_RZQG01000623.1:0-3581 GCF_003998635.1 Mesorhizobium sp. M7D.F.Ca.US.004.03.1.1 | reverse complement strand
ATGCAGGGGTTCGGCGACCAGTTTTTCTACCTTCTGGCGCGGGTCGAAGGATCCGTAGGGATCTTGAAAAACGACCTGCATGTCGCGTCGCGCCGGCTTCAGCTCGGCTTCGCTCTCGCCAGTGATAGTCTCGCCACGAAACGAGATCGTGCCCGATGTCGGCCGATCCAGCGCCAGGATCATGCGGGCGAGCGTTGACTTGCCGCAGCCGGAGCGGCCGACCAGCGCCACCGATTGACCCGGGGCCATCGACAGCGAGACGTCGTCGACAGCGCGGATACCAGGCGCGCGCTTGAACAGCGAGGTACGCCGGCCGGGATAGTCGCGGGTCACGCCCTCGACCTGAAGCAAAGGTCGGCCCGTCTCGATGCCGTGCGGCCTAGCGCGCGCCGGCACGTGCATCGAGGCCTGGGCCAGTTGGCGCGTGTAGGGGTGGAGCTGTTCGGACAGCGTGCGTGCCGTGTCTCCGGCCTCCATCACCTCGCCGCGGCGCAGGATGGTGATGCGGTCGGCCATCTCGGTCACCACGGCGAGGTCGTGCGAGATCAGGAGCAGGCCCATGCGGCCTTCGGCGACGAGGTCGCGCAGGAGGTCGAGGATCTGTGCCTGCAGCACCACATCGAGCGCCGTCGTCGGTTCGTCGGCGATCAGCAGCTTCGGCTTCAGCGCGCAAGCGATGGCGATGACGACGCGCTGGCGCTGGCCACCCGACAGTTCGTGCGGATAGCGCGACATCGGGAATTTCGCTTCGGGCAGGCCGACGCGGTCGAGCATTTTTCGCGCCCGATCTTCGGCCTCGGCGCGGCTGGCCTTGGTGTGCCAGCGTATGCCTTCGGCAACCTGTTCGCCGATGGTCTTGACCGGATTGAGCGCCGTCATCGGCTCCTGGAACACCATGCCGATGTCGTCGCCGCGCAGCGCGCACATCTGGTCTTCGGTTGCCGCGAGGATGTCGATGCCGTCGAAAGCAACGCGTCCGGTGGCGCGCGCGGCATGGGGCAGGAGCTGCATCACCGTCAGCGCGGTCATCGACTTGCCGGAGCCAGATTCGCCGACCAGCCCCATCACCTCACCGGACGCGACGGAAAGCTCCATGCCCTTGAGGATCGGCGTGTCGCCGATGGTCAACGATAGGTTCTCGATGTCGAGCAAACTCATCGCTGCCGCCGCGATTTCGGATCGAGGATGTCGGCGATGCCGTCGCCCAGGAGGTTCAGCCCGAGCACGGTGAGAACGATCGCCATGCCGGGAAAGATCGCCATCCACGGCGCCACCACCATGCGGGTCTGCGCGTCGAACAGCATGCGGCCCCAACTCGGCATTGGCGGCTGGGCGCCGAGGCCCAGATAGGAAAGCCCGGCCTCGGCCAGGATGCCCAGCGCGAACTGGATGGTGCCTTGCACCAGAAGCAGGGTGGCGATGTTGGGCAGCACATGTTCGATGGATATCTGCGTGCTGCTCTTGCCGGCGGCGCGCGCGGCCAGAATGAACTCGCGCGGCCAGATCGCCAGCGAGCCGGCGCGGGCGACACGTGCAAAGACCGGGATGTTGAAGATGCCGATGGCGATGATGGCGTTGATGGCGCCTGGCCCGAAGATGGCGGTGATCATGATCGCCGACAGCAGAGCAGGGAAGGCGAAGACGAGATCGTTCAGTCGCATCAGCGCCTCGTCGACGAGACCGCCGCGTGCCGCGGCAAAGGCGCCGAGCGGCACGCCGACCCCCATGCCGATGCCGACCGCGACGAGCGCCACGGCAATCGAGTTGCGGGCGCCGACCATGACCATCGACAGGATGTCGCGGCCGAAATGATCGGTGCCGAACCAGTGCGCCAGCGAGGGCGCCTGCGTCTTGTCCGATATCACCAGTTTCGTGACGTCGTAGGGCGCCCAGGCATAGGAGACGATCGCCATGGCCAGGATCAGCAAGGTGATGACGAAACCGGTAACGAAGGCGGTGTTCCTGAAGGCCTTGGCCAGGATGCTGCCGAACGTCTCCTCAGGGATGTCGATGTACAGCGTCATTGCCGGCTTCTCAGGCGCGGATCGACGAGCGCGTAGGACAAGTCGACGAGGAGGTTGACGGCAATGACGGCGGCGACCAGCAGCATGACCACGCTTTCGACGACGATCAGGTCGCGCTGGGTGATCGCCTGGAACACCAGCCGGCCGAGGCCGGGCAGATAAAACACATTCTCGATGATGATGGTGCCGGCAAGCAGGAAGGCGAACTGCAGGCCCAGGATGGTCAGCACCGGAATCATGGCGTTGCGCAGTGCATGCCGCCACAGCACGGCGCGATAGGGTAGGCCTTTGGCGCGGGCGGTGCGGATATAGTCTTCGTTCAGGACCTCGATCAGCGCCGAGCGGGTGACGCGCGCCAGGATCGCGGCTTGCGGCAAGGCAAGCGCCACTGCCGGCAGCAGCAACGATTTCAAGGCTGGCCAGATGCCGGCACTCCAGCCGGGAAAGCCGCCGGCAGGGACCAGCCGCAGCCAGACGGCGAAGACATAGATCAGCATCAGCGCGAACCAGAAATTGGGCACGGCGACGCCGAGCTGTGCGGCGCCCATGGAAATCGTATCACCGGCCCGCCCACGCCGGCTGGCGGAAAACAGGCCGACGGGAATCGCGATGATGGTGGAGAGCGCAAGCGCAATCAGCGCCAGCGGCAGCGAGACGGCAAGCCGTTCGCGCACCAGGTCGATGACCGGCACCGAATAGGTGTAGGAGCGGCCGAAATCGAGGCTGAGCAGGCCGCCGGCCCAGTGCAGATAGCGCAGGCCAAGTGGCGCGTTGAGGCCCATCTGGTTGCGCAGCAGCTCGACCTGGTCGGCACTGGCGTTCATGCCCAGCATCAGCCGCGCCGGGTCGCCGGGCAGGATCTCCAGGACGGCGAACACCACCATCGAAGCCAGCAACAGCGTGGCGAGCGCAATGGCGAGGCGCTTGAGGAGGTAGGCGGTCATGGAAGGTGGGGGACCGCTGTTTTGCCCAGTGCGACGGAATGCAGGTTTCGCCTGTTGTCCAACAGCCTCACTCGCTCCACTTCACCTTGGTCAGGTCATTGGCCTGGATCGGAGCGTTTTCCCAGAGCCCCTGCAGCTTGGCGTCCCAGACGCCGACCTTCGGTAATTCGTAGAGGAAGCCGACCACGGCGTCGTCGGCCAGGATCTTCTGCGCCTGCCCCAGCAATTCCTTGCGCTTGGCTTCGTCGGAGGTGACGCCGAGATCGGCAATCAACTTGTCGAAGGCCGGGTTGTCGTAGTTGAAGTAATAATCCTTGCGCGAATAGATATCGATGTCGTTGGGTTCGGTGTGGGAGACGATGGTCAGGTCGTAATCCTTCTTGGTGAACACCTGATCCAGCCACTGTGCCCATTCGACCGGAATGATTTCCAGATCGATGCCGACGTCCCGAAGTTGCGAGGCGATGATTTCGCCGCCCAGCCTGGCATAGCCGGGCGGCGGCAGTTTCAGCGTCGCCTTGAAGCCTTTCTCCAGCCCTGCTTCTTTCAGCAATTCCTTGGCCTTGGCGACATCATGCGGGTAGCGGCCGGTGAGGTCGACATAGTCCTTGTT
>NZ_RZQG01000622.1:0-3591 GCF_003998635.1 Mesorhizobium sp. M7D.F.Ca.US.004.03.1.1 | reverse complement strand
GGACTGGACCATGCAGCGTCTGGCCGACATCCTCGACGCGCCGGTCGACCGTCCGACCATCCTGGAGACGACCGCGCTGGGCGCCGCATGGCTGGCCGGCTCGAAGGCAGGAGTGTGGCCGGATGCCAAGAAATTCGCGAAAAGCTGGGCACTCGAACGGCGCTTCCAGCCGGACATGGATGGCTCCGTGCGCGTAGCCAAGCTTGCTGGTTGGCGCGATGCTGTGCGCAGGACGCTGAGCGTGTCATAAACAGCCGTCAGTGGTGGGTGATGGGGCGCGAGGAATGCAGCCAGACTGGCATCCTGCTTGGCGCGACGAGGCTATCGAACAGCTGAAGGCCAAGAACGCACGCTTGAAGAAAGATCTCCACCTTGGTAGCTGGTCGCGCTATGATTATGATCTGACGGCCGGAACGCTTCTGTTCTCGCAAGACGGGGTGGTCAAGGTCGTCACCGAGATCCAGATTGTCGGCTCAACGAGTACCGAGGGCGGCAACTGGCTGTGGGCTTGGGCAAATTCAAGCCTGCCTAGCGAGCTCCTCAGCGACGCAAAGCTGGTTCGATCCTTCGGCGAACAGCATGGCATTGACGAACTGGCCCGAGCCTATGCGACACGCGCGGACAATGCGCTGGAAGTGCTTGGTTGGGAACTCAGCGCGGTGATGTCTCGAATCTGCGACGGGTTGGGTATCTATCGTTGTCCCAGCAGAGAGGACGGCGGGGGTTTTTATCTGATGCCCAAGAGCATCAACTGGGCAAGCTGACGGCAACTTGTTCCTCTTCCGGCCAATCGATCAAGAGCCCGCGCCGTTGCCGGCGCGGGCTTTACTCAACGCATCTCAGCTACGCAAACGCGCCTTGATCAATAAGGCGAACGACATTCCTGACGGGGGCCGTAATTCGGCTGGAACGTATTGTCCGAAGAGCGATAGCTGCGATAGTGGTCATAGCACCACTGCACATGCGAATTGCCTTCGTAGACACGGTTGTTTTCACTGTTGATGATCGCGCCGGTGATCAGGGCGCCGGTGGCGAAGGCAGCCAGCGGGAACCAGTTGTCGCCATGGCGCCGATAGCCGCGATGGTATTCGCGATAGCCGCGGTGGCCGTTCCAATACACGCCACGATCATTGTTGCGGGCAAAGTTCCGATTGCCGTTGAAATTGCGGCTGAAGTTGCGGCGATCGCCGTGACGCTTCCACTCAGGATATTGGGAAGGATGTTGGGCTGGCGTGTCGCCGGCTGCGACGTTCAGGATATTTGACGACGTCACCGGTGCCTGAGGCACGAACATTTGTGCTGCATTGGCCGGACCGGCGGCTGCCGCGAACGAAACTGACAATGTGGTCGCCAGTATACCCGATACGATCTTGTTCATTATCTTCTCCTTCGAAAGGGTGATTGACGTCCCTTGTGGCGAGGAAACGGGCGAGGTGGCTTATAGTTCCCCGCGAAAACGCCAAGTTGCTGATTTGTAATGTTTCTCCGGCCTGCTGGCGAGGCGACAGACCGGTCGTGCAATCGCTCTGCCAGGGCGGTGTCTCTCATGATCGAAGCGGCCACTCAGACCCGGCGATCATGCTGGAAAAGCCCGGCCTGCGAATGCTGTTTTTCCGGTTGACCGGTCGAGGCACTCTCCCTATGTTCCGCGCAATTTCGAGGGTCGCCTTTCGCGCCCGCGGGAGCGCGTAGCTCAGCCGGTAGAGCAACTGACTTTTAATCAGTAGGTCATGGGTTCGAATCCCATCGCGCTCACCAACAAATCAATCACTTAGATCGAAAATCTATGCGCACGTGCATTTACCGGTATTACCTAGAATTCCCATGTTTTCCGGGCTTTTCTTGGCGTTATCCGGGAATCGCTGGCGCACGCGGCGCATGAAAAAGCCCGCGCGAGGCGGGCCTTCGATCCGATGTTGATGATGCGGTTAGGCCAAGTGCGTGCCCCGTGCAATGCAGATCGCCCAAGCCGCTTCATCGATCGGCTTCAGGCCGTCGGCCAGGAACGTCCTGTCGCGACAAGGATCCACATCAGCGAACGACCGTACGCCATACACCTCTTGCCCCTTGCTCGTTCTTGCCCTCGATAGAACCGGCGACGGCATAGGCTGGTCTTTTTCCTGCCTCAGGCGCAAAGCGCACAGCCCGACGTCATCCAAATTCGGAGCGGTGCCAGATGGCGCAACAATTATTGGGCAGGCGGCCATTATGGGCGATACAGGGGTTACTATGGCCACCCCTACTATGGGCGTGGATACGGCGGCTATGACGACTTCCTTCCAGGAGGACAGTGATCGGAAGCATGTTCAACAACGGCTGCTACGGTGGCGGGTATTACGGCGGTGGGTATTATGCTGACCCGTATTACGGCGGCGGCCATTACCGCTCTGTGTATTACGACAGGTACTACTATCACCGACATCACTACCGTAGGCACTACTACCGCTACTGAAATACCGACATGCTATCGCATCTAGCCCGCTGCCTCCACGGTGGCGGGCCTGCCTTTTCGTTCGCAGATTGCGGCAGTCCGTTAATGGTTATTGGACTGCTGGAAGCCGGCCACGTCGTATTGAGATACGCTCTTCGGATTCTTTGAGTTCTGCGGCTGCTCGCCAGCGTAGTGTGTTCCCGCATTACCAGCTGGGTTGAAGGCTGAACCCGGAGCAGAGCTTGCGTGGCCTGGAGTGGCACTTCCTGTTTGAGGGGTTCCAATCGTTTGATTGGGCTGACCTGTCGTGCCTGTTACGGTGTGGACGTTGGCGGCGAAGGCCATGCCAGTGGAGGCTATGAATAGGCCGGCCATCATTGGTGTGAGGAGATGTTTCATGGTGTTCCTCCTAAAGCATTGGGTTTCAGGAAGGGCGCTCGGGTCTTTATGAGCACCCGGCGAATTAGACGTCATGTGCCACGAACGCTTTTCGGACCGCTATTCGTCCCGAGCATCGCGAATCTGTGATGTCGCGCGACATTTCAACGTTTCTTCGCCTTCGGCGTGATCTCTTCGACCCGCACCTTGTCGCCGATCTCCTTGGCCGCCGCCAAGGCTTCGGCCTTGTCTTTGGTCGTCAGGAGCGTGCGCCAGTGCGGTTTCTCGAATACGCTGACGATGTAGGTTGTGGCGGGCTTGTCGGGTATCTCTTCCTCTGATCGATGAAAGCCCGCGCCGTGGAGCGACCAATGACGCGGGCCGCGGCTGACGGTTAGCCGACCAGCCTTTCGCCGGATGCCAGTGACAACATCCGAGCATGAACTTAACTATTCGAAACGGCTAATGTTCCGTTCGAGCCAGCGGATCATCGCTGCGCTTGAATGTCGGTTTCCAGTCGCGGTTGCTCTTCGCCTGGATCCCTTCGTAGTCAGGAACTACGGTGAAAAACACCGACCGGCGGTCGCGAGGTTCGAATCCCATCGCGCTCACCATTGCTCACTCATTCGCAAACACCAGCGAGACATTGCCGCCGGCGTGGCGCTCGAGCCGGCCGGCGAGGTCGAGTTCCAGCAGCACCATGAAGACCTGGGCCGGGTGCAGGCGGGTGTGGCGGATGATCTCGTCGACCGCCACGGGTGTCGGGCCGAGCGCCTCTATAA
>NZ_RZQG01000621.1:0-3598 GCF_003998635.1 Mesorhizobium sp. M7D.F.Ca.US.004.03.1.1 | reverse complement strand
ACATTGGTCTGTTCCTCAATGCGCTGGCGGCCGTCATCGGGGTTGTGTTCTGCGTTAACCGGCTGACCAATGCAGCACTGTCGCCGCGACTGCCGAACTGGCGCCTTATACCGGTCGAAACGGGGCCGGCGCGCTGGCTGGTGCGGTTGACGACCGCCATGGCGGTGGTCATCGGCTTCAACTATTTCCTGTCGATCGTTAACGACAAGATGGGCTCGCCGCTTTCGCTGACCATCGCCCGCAGTTTCGGCGCCACCATCATCGTCGGCGTCATCCTGATCCTGATGGCGATGCTGAGGCCTTTCAAAGCGCGTGACGGAAGCTGGCGGCCGTGGCCGGCGTGGCTGCGATATACATCACTTGCGCTTGGCCTGTTCACCATAGTCGCCGCACTGCTCGGCTATATCGGTCTTGGCCTGTTTGTCTCTTCGCAGGTCGTCGTCACGGGCACCGTCTTGATCACCGCCTATATCGGCTTCCTGTCGGCGCGGGCGATCGGCGAGGAGGGCGCTTTCGCCAACACCTCCGTCGGGCGCTGGCTGTCGGCCAATTCTAGCTACGAGGACACCGCGCTCGACCAGCTCGGCCTTGTCGTCAGCGTCGCTATCAATGTGATGATCGTTCTGGTGTTCCTGCCGTTGATCCTGCTGATGTGGGGCTTCCAGCCTGGCGACATCGAGGCCTGGGCCTACAAGCTAGCAACCGGGATCAATATCGGCTCGGTGACGATTTCGGTCACCGGCATCCTTTCGGGCATCGTCGTCTTCGTCATCGGCTATTTCCTGACGCGCTGGTTCCAGGGCTGGCTCGACGGTTCGGTGATGGCGCGCGGCAAGGTCGATACCGGGGTGCGCAATTCGATCCGGCTGGCGGTCGGCTATGCCGGCGTCGCGCTTGCGGCCCTCGTCGGCATCTCGGCGGCGGGCATCGACCTGTCCAGTCTTGCTCTGGTCGCCGGTGCTCTTTCCCTCGGTATCGGTTTTGGCCTGCAGAATGTGGTGTCCAATTTCGTCTCCGGCCTGATCCTTTTGGCCGAGCGGCCGTTCAAGGTCGGCGACTGGATCGTCGCCGGCGATGTCAGCGGAACGGTCAAGAAGATCAGCGTGCGCGCCACCGAGATCGAGACCTTCCAGCGGCAGTCGGTGATTCTGCCCAATTCGAACCTGATCAACAACGCCGTCGGCAACTGGACGCACCGCAACAAGCTCGGCCGCGTCGACATCAAGGTCGGCGTCGCCTATGGCAGCGACGTCAAGCAGGTTCATGCCATCCTGCTGGAGATCGCACGCAGCCACCCGCTGGTGCTGAAGAACCCCGAACCCTTCGTGCTGTTTTCCAATTTCGGCACAGCAGCGCTCGAGTTCGAGATCCGCGTGTTCCTGGCCGACGTGATGAACGGCAACATCGCGCAAAACGACATCCGTTTTGCCGTGCTCGAAAGGTTCAGCGGCGAGCACATCGAAATTCCCTCGACGCCGCGCGCCGTCGTCGAGATCCACAAGCCCAAGGCCTGGCCGACCGACGACGACAAGATCGAGGCCGACTTCGCCGAACAGGAACAGGTGAAGGCCGAAGCCGAGGCGGAGAAGAAGCGACTGGCCAAGTCCCGCAAGACCAAGAAACCCGATCCGGACTAGGCCCAGGATCTGTGGCCGCAATCCCGCCGAAAACCAATTGCGGCATGAATGCGGCATTCAGTTGCGGTTCAGCTTCCATCTCATATAAGCTCCCATGCAAAGGCGAAAATGCCTTGCGAAATGCAACAGAGGCGGTGGGAACACCGATATTGCACCATGTGGAAGTCTCTCGTCGCTGCCGTCGCCCTGGTCGCCGCCATCGGCTCGGCCCATGCCGCGAGCGCGGTCAACAAGGACGCCGAGACCCGCACGCTGGTCGTGACCGAGGGCGGCAGCAAGACCGACCTCGCGCTGGCCGGAGGCGAAACGGTTGAGTTCTGCCCGAATGGCTGTTTCGTCACCTTGCCGAACGGCGACCTCGAAGCCCTGACCGGTTCGGAAACCGTCGAAATCTCGGGCGGCGTCGCCCGCATCAAGTAATTCCGACGGCACGATTGGAAAGGCCGGGCAATTTGCTCGGCCTTTTATCGTTTCCGGTAGCGATTGTTTAACAACGACGCCGGAAATACCGCGGTGGCAGCCGCCTACAACCGGGCGTTTTAACGTTCGCTACGCCATCCCCCGCTATACCAGCATCAAGACGCCGAAAAGCGGCGCGCAACGGGATTCCGGTTTCCCGGATCATACGCTGGCAGGGCAGGACGGACATGGATGCGCGGTCGGACAGGAACGCAATACCGCTTGCGGTCGATCTCGATGGCACGCTGATCGCGACCGACCTGTTGTGGGAAGGGCTGTTCATCCTTCTCAAGAAGAACCCGCTCTATATCTTCCTCGTGCCTTTCTGGGCCGCCGGCGGGCCGGCGCGGCTGAAGCAGGCGATCGCGCAGCGCATCGACATCGATCCGGCATCGCTGCCCTATCGCGAGGCGCTGCTTTGCCGCCTCCGGACCGAGCACGCCGAGGGTCGCAAGATCGTGCTGGCGACCGGCACGCCGCGCAAGTTCGCAGACGCAATCGCTAGCCATCTCGGCATATTCGACCGGGTGCTGGCCACCGACGGTCTCGCCAATCTCACCTCGGGCAGGAAGCGCGCCTCGCTGATCGCGGCCTATGGCGATGGCGGCTTCGACTACGCCGGCAACAGTCGCCATGATCTCCAGGTCTTCGACGCCGCGCGCAACGCCATTGTCGTCGCACCCGACCGTCATGCCGCGCGCTGGCAAGCAGCACATGGCGCCGAGACGATGCCGGCGCCGAAGCCGAATTTGCGGACCATCGTCAAGATGCTGCGCGTGCATCAGTGGCTGAAGAACTCGCTGATCGCCGTGCCGATGGTGCTCTCGCACGAATACTTCAATTGGGACATGATCTGGGAATGCCTGCTGGCATTCGTCTCGTTCAGCGCGGTGGCCTCGGCCATCTACATCCTCAACGATTTCTTCGACCTTGCGCTCGACCGCAAGCACCTCACCAAGCGCAACAGGCCGTTCGCCAGCGGTGCGCTATCGATCCCGTTCGGGCTTGGCGCGATCGCGGTGCTTTTGGCGATCGGCATCGGCACGGGGCTGTTTCTGCCGCCCGAATTCCTGGCTGTGCTCGGCGGCTACATGGTCGTCACCACGGCCTATTCGCTGTCGTTCAAGCGCATGCTGCTGGTCGACGTGCTGACGCTCGCCGGTCTCTATACCATTCGCGTTCTGGCCGGTGCGGCGGCGACCGGCGTCGATGTCTCGTTCTGGCTGCTTGCCTTCTCGATCTTCTTCTTCCTGTCGCTGGCGCTGGTGAAGCGCTTTGTCGAACTGCGCACCACCGTCATTCCGCCTGGGGAGCGCATTGCCGGGCGCGGCTATCGCACCGAAGACCAGGAGATCGTCGCCCAGGCCGGCATGGCCTCGGCCTTCTCCTCGGCGCTGGTTCTGGCGCTCTACATGGATAGTGTCGCGGTGCGCGAGCTTTATCCGCATCCGTGGCTGATCTGGCCGCTGGCGCCGATTGGGCTTTATCTCACCATGCGCGTC
>NZ_RZQG01000620.1:0-3611 GCF_003998635.1 Mesorhizobium sp. M7D.F.Ca.US.004.03.1.1 | reverse complement strand
GCGTGAACCCTGGCAGACGAGGCTCGGCCGTCGCCGGGTTCGATTTTTTCCGACACGGCGGCGATGCGGTGCGACGAGGCGATCAGCGTCGTGCGCTCGGGCGTGACAAAGCCGCGGATGATGGCGCGGCCGGCTTCCATCAGTTCAGCGGCGATCAGGATATCCACATCGCCCTGCGACGGCGACAATGCAAAGACCGGCAGCCGGCCGGTGTCGCGGGCCATCTCGACATAGTAGATGGTGGCGCCGGTGCGCTGGGCGACGCCGGCGACCGAGGTCGATTGCGCGACATAACCGTTGCGCTCGGCGACATCGGTGATCCAGTCGGCGAGCACGCCGCCGCCCTGGCCGCCGACCGCGAGCACGGCAAGCTTGATGACACGCTCGTCATCCTGAGCGCCGACGTGGGCGCGAAGTGGGGGGACAGCGTCAAGCATCGGCGAAGGTCAGGCGCCGGCTTTCGCGGCGACGCTGCAAAAGGCCGATGGTGGCGCGGCGCGCGGCTTCCAGGAAACGGTCCCAATGGCTCGGATTATGGACGACATCGGCGCGGTAGAAGGATGGGCACAGCACCGCCGCATCGGCGACCTCGCCGCAATTGCCGCAGCCGACGCAGCTCTGGTCGATATGCGCCACCGGATCGTCGCGCAGGGGATCGTCGAGCGACTTGACCGACAGCGACGGGCAGCCGGACAGCCGCATGCAGGCATGGTCGCCGGTGCAGATATCCTCGTCGACGCCGAATTTCGGTTTCACCACACGCTCGCCGCCCTTGATCGCCTTGTCGACCAGCGGCTTTTCGCGGCGCTGCCGGTTGAGCATGCATTCGGACGAGGCGACGATGACCTTCGGCCCCTTCTCCTCCGTCGTCAGCGCCTCGCGCAGCGTGTCCTGCATCTTGGTGACGTCATAGGTGCGGTCGACATGGCGCAGCCATTTGACACCCATGCCTTTGACCGCCTCGGTGATCGGATGCTTCGTCGACTTGGTCTTGTTACCGGCGCGCGACGACAGGATGTCCTGGCCGCCGGTGGCCGCCGAGTAAAAATTATCGACGATGACGATGACTCCGTCGTTCTTGTTGAACACCGCGTTGCCGATCGAGGAGGTCAGGCCGTTGTGCCAGAAGCCGCCATCGCCAACGAAGGAGATCGAGCGGCGCTTGGCATCGGGTGAATTGAACGCCGAGGCAGAGGCCGGCCCCAGCCCGTAGCCCATGGTGGTGGCGCCGAGTTCGAAGGGCGGCATGATCGAGAACAGATGGCAGCCGATGTCGGAGGCGATGTGGTGCTTGCCGAGTTCCTGCTCGACCAGTTTTGTCGCGGCAAAGATCGGCCGTTCCGGGCAGCCGATGCAGAAACCCGGCGGACGGCCCGGCACGACATTGATCAAATCGGCGGTGTCGACGCCGTCGCCGACCTTGTTGGGGGCACGCACTTCGCCCGGCAGCAGATGCGGCGCCTCGGCACGCAGGAAGGCGCCGATGCCGTCGAGCATGACCTGGCCGGTGTATTCGCCAGCCATCGGCAGGTGCTCCTTGCCGACCAGCCTGGTGCCGCGACCGGCCTTGTGCAGCATCGAGGCAAAGGCCTGTTCGATGTAGTTGGGCTGGCCTTCCTCGACGACCAGCACCGACTGCTTGCCCTCGCAGAAGGACAGGAACTCGTCATCGATCAGCGGATAGACGGCGTTGAGCACATAGAGCGGCACGTCGGTGTCGCCATAAGTGTCGGCAAGGCCGAGCCGCTGCAGCGCGCGGATGACCGAATTGTACATGCCGCCCTGCATGACGATGCCGACCGAACCATGATCCGAGCCGAAGAACTCGTTGATCTTGTTCTTGCGGATGAAGTCGACCGCCGCCGGCCAGCGTTTCTGCACCTTCTCCTTCTCATGCAGGAAGGAAGCGGGCGGCAGCACGATGCGCCCGGTGTCTCGGCGCGGGGCGTCAAGCGCATCGGCGACCGTCATAGGTGGCCGCTTGTTGTCCTTGGCGATGAAATGGCCGTGGACGTGGCAGCAGCGGATGCGGACCTGCAGCATGACCGGCGTGTTGGAAATCTCGGACAGCTCGAAACCGTCCTCCACCGCTTTGACGATCGAGGGCAGATTGGGGCGCGGGTCGAGCAGCCAGACCTGGCTCTTCATGGCGAAGGCATGGCTGCGCTCCTGCATGATCGAGGAGCCCTCGCCGTAGTCCTCGCCGACAATGATCAGCGCGCCGCCGGTGACACCGCCGGAGGCGAGATTGGCCAACGCATCGGAGGCGACATTGGTGCCGACCGTCGACTTGAAGGTGGCAGCGCCACGGATCGGATAATGCACTGAGGCGGCCAGCATGGCGGTGGCGGTGGCTTCCGAAGCGCTGGCCTCGAAATGCACGCCGAGCTCGCCCAGAATGTCCTGCGCGTCGGCCAGCACGTCCATCAGATGGCTGATCGGCGCGCCCTGATAGCCGCCGACATAGCCGACGCCGCATTGCAGCAGCGCCTTGGTGATGGCGAGGATGCCTTCGCCGGCAAATTCCTCGCCGGCGCCGAGCCTGAGCTTCTCGACTTCCTTGGCAAAAGACCGTTCGGCCATTTCTTCAATCCTTCCGTTACCGCCTGAGGCTGGCGGCGCGTAGGTCTATTTGTTTGCGCATGACCTCTTCCGAAAACCGGCTTCCACTTTTCGGGGTCATGCTAGATGTCGTGCTTGCGAATGTTCTTCAGCATCTTCAAAAGCGTGGCGATGAGCGCGGAATATTCGGCGTCGTCGATATCGTCGAACATCGCCTCGAAGGCGTCATGCATGGCCGGCCAGGCGCGGGTGAACTCGGCGCGGCCCTCATCGGTCAGGAACACGTGGCGGATGCGGCTGTCGGTGACACCTTGCTCGCGCCGTACCAGACCCTGGCCCTCCAGTGAGTCGAGCGTCCGGCTCAAGGTCGACTGCTCGATGACAGTGTAGACCGAGAGGTCGTTGACGGTGATGCCGTCGGTGACCGACAGCACGGCCAGCGTGCGCACCTGCGGAATGGTCAGCCCCTGTTTGCGGAAATCGTCGCGCAAGGTGGCGTTGTAGCGGCCCATGATGCGGTTCATCAGATAGGGCGCGAATTGCTGCAGCCCGATCTGCCCCAGGGTCGAAATGCGCTGGCGCTTTTCCGCAACCTTCTGTTCCATCACAGCCTCCCCGCCAGGAGGAAGCCGGAGCCACCGCCGAGCCCGGCACCCGGATGGGTCGAGGCGCCGATATGGTAGAGGTTCTTGATGCCGGTCTGGTGGTTGCGGCTGGTCTTGAACGGCCGCCACAGGAACGATTGGTCGATGGTCGAGGAGCCACCATAGGGATCGCCACCGACAAGATTGATGTTCATCGCTTCGAGATCGGCCGGCGAATAGGCGCGACGCGCGATGACGCTGTCCTTGAAGCCGTCGATATGGCTGGCAAGGATGGCTTCGGCGCGATCGGCATAAGCTTCCCGCAACGCGTCGGTCCATTGCCCGTCAGCCGGCGCCTGCAGCTTGCCTGCGGCATCGCCCTTGATATGGCGGGGAGCCTCAGGCAGTTGCAGCCACAGGATCGCCTTGCCCTCCGGACAGCGCGACGGATCGAGCGCGTGCGGC
>NZ_RZQG01000061.1:0-13932 GCF_003998635.1 Mesorhizobium sp. M7D.F.Ca.US.004.03.1.1 | reverse complement strand
GGTTTCCCCTTGCCGTTTGGTTGCCTCGCTCATCAAACCCTCTGGCCGAAGGCGATCGTTGCCGCCTCCTGATTATGATTTGTGATCACACTTGCTTTGATCACGCTATTCGGCTTTAATTTCATCCGCAAGCCGAAAACCGGCCAAGAACGGAATTCCATGCAAAAGGCTGCCATCGAAAAGAACAACGAGGCGATCGCTGCCCAGCTTGCGCCGGTCGGCCGCGAAACCGTGCAGGACCGTGTCTACTCCGAACTGCGCCGCGCCTTGATTGGCGGCCTGTTCGAGCCGAGCCAGGTGCTGACCATCCGTGGCCTTGCCGATGCGCTGGTCACCTCGACCATGCCGGTGCGCGAGGCACTCGGCCGGCTGATCACGGAAAAGGCGCTGGAGGCGCTGCCCAATCGTTCGGTGCGCGTGCCGCCGATCACGCTGGAACGCCTCGACGATCTCCTGCGTGCCCGCATCCTGATCGAAGGCGAGGCAATCGCACTGGCCGCCGCCCGCATGGGGCCGCGCCAGATCGCTACCATCGAAACCATTCTTGCCGAATGGGACGAAATGCGGGCGTTGAAGCACAAGAAGGACGTCGATCGCGAAGTGACGCTCAACCAGAGCTTTCATTTCGAGATTTATCGTTCCTGCGGCTCGGCCGTGCTGATCCCGATGATCGAGAGCCTGTGGCTGCAATCGGGTCCCTGCATCCGCGTCGCCATCTATGCCTTCTCGGAAGCTGGCGAGGTCGACACCGCCCAGTATCACCGCCGCATCGTCACGGCGCTGTCCACGCAGGATGCGCAGGCCGCGCGTGAATCACTGGTCGCCGACATCAGCCGACCCTTCACCTTCCTGCGCAGCAAGCTGCAGGCCGCCGCCGCGAAAGACCAGACATGACCGCCATCAGGATCACCGAGCCGCGTTCGCAGCTTTCCGTCACGGCATTGTTGCTGCCCGAGAAGGCACCGGAAAACGCTGCCTTCCTCTTGGCCTATCTCGGCACGCCACGCGTCGTCCCGGGCATCCATGCGATGTGGACAGGGCCGGAAATCTCATGTCCGGTTCCATCAGCCGATCTTGAGGGCCAGGCCTATGCCAGGCCGTTGCCGGCCGAGAACGCGACGCTGACGCCGCAGCCGGGCGACATCGTGCTATCCTATGTGCCGCCACACATGTGGGGTGGCAACCCCAATGCGATCTTCGACATCGGCCTCTATTACGGGCAGGGGGCGCGGCTGCTGTTCCCGATCGGCTGGCTGGCCGGCAGCGTGGTGGCGCAGGTGCGTGCCGGGGAGCGCGATCAATTCGCCGCCGCTTGCGGTGTCATCCGCCGCAACGGCGCCTGCGATGTCACCTTCAGTCTGGTGGAGGCTTGACATGACCGACGACAGTTTCGAGCTGTTCGATCTGCGCGTCGAGGCGATCATCCCGAAGGGCAAACCGATCTATTGCGGCGCCAAGGCCGGCGACTATTTCGAGCTCAAGGGCGAGATGCTGTCGATGCCGGCAGGGCAGGGCTTTTCGATCTATTCGCTCGCCGCCGTGTTGCCGCTGCTGGCGGCCAAGCAGCGCCTGACCCACCCGAACGACTGGATGACCTCGGACGCCGAGATCGCTTGTCCCGATCCCAATTGCGCCAGCCGGCTCCGGATCGTCAGGGTGGCCAAGCGGCGGTTCAGCCACGCCGAGACCACGGCGGTGCCGCTGCCGAAAGAGGATGACCTGACATGACCGCCAAGACCTTCGAACTCGGCCCCGGCTACACCATCTCGCGCGTCATTCGCGGCGGCTGGCAGCTGGCCGGTGGCCACGGCGCCATCGACCGCAGCCAAGCGGTTGCCGATCTGATCGCCACTTTCGATGCCGGCATCTGGACCTATGATTGCGCCGACATCTACACCGGTGTCGAGGAGCTCATCGGCGCCGCGCGCCTGCGGCTGGCCAGCGAGCGCGGCCTCGACGTTGCGGCCCGGATGAAGGTGCACACCAAGCTGGTGCCCGACCTCGAACGGCTGGCCAGCATCAGCCGCGATTACATCAGGGGCATTGTCGACCAGTCGCTGCGGCGGCTGAAGACCGAGCGGCTCGATCTCGTGCAGTTCCACTGGTGGGACTATGATCAGCCTCGCTATGTCGAGGCGATGGGCTGGCTCGACGAACTTCGGCTGGAAGGCAAGGTGCGCAATCTCGGCACCACCAATTTTGACACGCCGCGGCTTGCCGAAATCCTCGCCGCCGGCATTCCGCTGGTCAGCCAGCAACTGCAATATTCGGTGCTCGACCAGCGGCCTGGCAACAGCCTTGTGGGCCTCGCCGCCAAGAACGGCGTCAGCTTCCTCTGCTATGGCTCAGTTGCCGGCGGCTTTCTCAGCGACAAATGGCTCGGCGTGGCCGAACCGGTCACGCCGCTCGAAAACCGTTCGCTGGTCAAATACAAGCTGATCATCGATGATTTCGGCGGCTGGGACCTGTTCCAGCAATTGCTTCAGGCACTGAAGGCCGTTGGCGACCGCCATGGCGTCGACATTGCCACCATCGCCAGCGCCTGGGTGCTGGAGCAGCCGCAAGTGGCGGCCGTCATCGTCGGCGCCCGCAACCAGGCGCACGCCATTGCCAATGCGAAAACCATGGACGTTGCGCTCGACGCCGAGGGCCGGGCGCAGATAGCGGCCATCATCGCGCAGGGCACCGGCCTCGAGGGTGACGTCTACACGCTGGAGCGCGACCGCCACGGCCGCCACGGTTCGATCATGCATTACAACCTCAATGCGGGGAAGAAATGAGCGGCGAACCCTCCCTGTTTTCACGCGCCAGCGCCGAAATCATCGATCTGCATCGCTTCTTCGTCGACTGGTTCGTCGCCGCGCGAGCCAACACGGTGGACTTCGGCCGCTTCGAACGCGCCATGGGCGAAGACCTCAGCATGGTGGCGCC
Organism: Mesorhizobium sp. M7D.F.Ca.US.004.03.1.1; assembly: GCF_003998635.1. Taxonomy (NCBI): domain Bacteria; kingdom Pseudomonadati; phylum Pseudomonadota; class Alphaproteobacteria; order Hyphomicrobiales; family Phyllobacteriaceae; genus Mesorhizobium; species Mesorhizobium sp. M7D.F.Ca.US.004.03.1.1. The sequence continues at coordinate 11,001 of NZ_RZQG01000061.1, read as the reverse complement.
GGACGGGCAGGTCCTCGATCGCGAAGCGGTCGTCGATCATGTCCGCTCAAGCCGCGCCTCTTGCGACGACGGTTTTGCCATTTCGATCGAGGACATCCGGCCCGGCTGGCAGGACGCCGATACCATCGTCGTCCTTTATGTCGAAGCGCAGCTACGCGCGGGCAAGCACAGCCGTCGCCAGTCGAGCGCCGTCTTCACCACCAGTTCATCGGCGCCCAACGGCGTCGAATGGCGACATCTGCATGAAACCTGGCTGCAGGTGCCGGAACGCTGAAACAGGCTCCAGAGATCAAATACAGTTGAGTAACGAAAGGGGAACAACAATGGCAAAGACGATACTCCAACTCACAACCGCGCTCGCTCTTGTGACGATGGCGGGTGCGGCACAGGCCGCCGATTGCAAGATCACCGTCGGCCTCGTCATGGAACTGACCGGCCCGGCGGGCGAATACGGCCAGGCCGGCGCCAAGTCGGTCGAGATGGCCTTCCGCGACATCAACGCCGCCGGCGGCGTACGCGGCTGCGATCTCATCACCGACACGCGCGACAGCCAGAGCCAGGGCAACATCGCGGTCGACGCCGCCACCCAGCTGGTTCAGGTCAAGAAGGTGCCGGTCATCATCGGCGGCATCATCTCGTCGGTGTCGATCCCGATCCTGACCTCGGTCACCGCACCGGCCAAGATCGTTCAGGTCTCGCCGGCGTCGTCCTCGCCGACGCTGACCGCACTCGGCCGCGACGGCAAGACCAACGGCATCTTCTTCCGCACCATCACCTCGGACGCGCTGCAGGGCGTCGCCGCCGCCAAATATGCCGTCGACAAGGGCTTCAAGAAGCTGTCGATCATCCACGTCAACAACGACTTCGGCGTCAACATGGTGGCCGAATTCTCGCGCGCCTACAAAGCGCTCGGCGGCACCATCGTGTCCGACACGCCTTACAATGAGAAGCAGTCGAGCTATGCATCGGAAGTCACGGCGGCGATGGCCGGCGAACCGGACGGGCTCTATCTCGTCAGCACGCCGGTCGACGGCGCCACGGTTGCCCGCACCTGGATCTCGCAGGGCGGCGTGCAGAAATTCCTGCTCAATGACGGCATGAACAGCCCGGACTTCATTGAATCTGTCGGCGCCGATTATCTGAAGGAAGCCTACGGCACGTCGTCCGGCACCAGCCCGACGGCCTCGACGGAGTATTTCACCAAGAACTACAAGGAATTCTCCGGCATCGAACCGACCAATCCAGCGGCCGACCGTTCCTATGACGCCGGCGCGATTGTTGGTCTCGCCATCGCCATTGCCGGTTCGGAGGATCCGGCCAAGATCAAGGACGCCATGTACAAGGCGGTCGATCCGGCCGGCACGCCGATCTTTGCTGGCAAGGAAGAGTTCGCCAAAGCGCTCGGCCTGATCAAGGACGGCAAGCCGATCCGCTACGAAGGCGTCATCGGCCCGGTCGCCTTCGACAAATATGGCGACATCACCGGCCCCTTCCGCCTGTGGAAGATCGTCGACGGCAAGGTGGCGACCGACGGCGAAATGACCACCGACGACGTCAACGCCCTGCAAGCGAAGCTTCAGTAAAACGACTTGTCGTCCGGCGTCGATCCGATCTCATCGCGATCGATGCCGGACGGTCGGCCAGCCCCACATTGTCACGACCGATCATGCGGCGTTTGCACCGATCAGAGTTTGACCAGAAGCCGATCATGAATAGGATTGGCCGATGTCACCCGAAACACAACAACTTCTATCTGCTCTCGACAGTCGGCTGGGCGCCGGCGGCTTGCTCGCCGGTCCGGAGGTGGACCAGCGCTATCGCGACGATCCCGACGGCATGCTCGGCGCGCTTCCCGAAGCGGTGCTGCGCCCGCGTGATACAGAAGGTGTCGCGGCAGCACTTGCCGCATGCAACGATCTCGGTCAGCCAATTGTCGTCCAGGGTGGACGCACCAGCCTGGCAGGCGCCGCGCGTGTGCAGCCGGGTGAGGTGGTGCTGTCGCTGGAGCGCATGACCGGCCTTGCCGTTCCGGATCGCCAGGCTGCCAGCATCGTCGCCGAAGCGGGCGCGACATTGCAGGCGGTACAGGAGGCAGCCGACGGCGCCGGGCTGATGTTCGGCGTCGATATCGGCGCACGCGGTTCGGCCACGATCGGCGGCAATGTCGCCACCAATGCCGGCGGCATCCGTGTGCTGCGCTACGGCATGTACCGGGCGCAGGTTCTGGGGCTGGAAGCCGTGCTTGCCGACGGCAGCGTGCTGACGTCGCTCAAGGGCCTGCCCAAGGACAATTCCGGCTACGACCTCAGCCAGCTCTTCATCGGCACGGAAGGAACCCTCGGCGTCGTCACCCGCGCCGCGCTCAGGCTGCATCCCAAGCCGGCGTCCGAGGTCAACGCTTTCTGCGCGCTCTCCTCGCTCGACGCGGCGATCGCCCTGCTTGGGCTCCTGCGGCAAAAGCTCGGTCCACTCCTGTCCGCCTATGAGGTCAACTTCGCACCGCTCTATGACCTCATGGTCGCCAGCATGGCAATGCCGGCGCCGCTGCCGGCGGGCTCGCCCGTCTATGTGCTGGCCGAGATCCAGGGCAACGAGCCGGAACGCGACGGCGAGCGCTTCGCCGAGGTGTTGATGCAGGCGGTCGAGGATGGCGTCATCGACGATGTGGTGGTCTCGCAGTCGCCGCGCGAATTCCGTGCCCTCTGGGACGTGCGGGAGGACGCCAATCGCGTCCTGTTTTCGATCAAGGGTCTGATCGGCGTGGACATCAGCATCCCGCTGGCGCGCATGGGAACGTTCCTGGAAGAGGCGGACGCTGCCATCCATGCCATCGACCCTGGCGCCGACATCTATGTCTTCGGCCATCTCGGCGATGGCAATCTGCACTATCAGGTCCTGACGGTCGATCCGGCGGCGGCCTATGACATCGTCTATCGCGGCGTGGCGGCGGCCGGAGGTGGTGTTTCGGCCGAACATGGTATCGGCCTCGACAAGAAGAAGTGGCTGCATCTGGTGCGCAGCGATGCCGAGATCGCCACCATGCGGCGGCTGAAGGCAGCCCTTGACCCCAGGAACATCCTCAATAGGGGACGGGTCTTCGACCTCGGTCCATCAGCCTTGCCTCGATGATATCTGCCTGCACTCAAGTCCGTTCGGTCGCGACTTGCCTGGGGATGAGAAACCGGGCGGCGAGCACGCAGAGCAGCACGGTGAACATCAGGATCAGTGCCACCAGCGCATTGATGTCGGGTGAGAAGCCAAGCCGCATCATCGCCCACAGCCTGACCGGCAGCGTACTCTGGGTGCCGGTGACCAGGATGGTGATCATCGTCTCGTCGAACGACAGCGCGAAGGCCAGGATGGCGCCGCCAACCATGGCGCTCGACAGGTTCGGCAGGATGATGCGCCAGAACGTCTGCCAGCCCGTGGCGCCGAGATCGTAGGACGCTTCGACCAGCGTGCGGCTCATCGACTGCAGCCGCATCAGCACCGTGCGATAGACGATCGCCAGCACAAAGACCGTGTGGCCGATGACGACCGTCAGCAGCGAGCGTTCGAGGCCGATTTCGCGGAAGAAGATCAGCAGCGCCAGGCCGCTGATGATCGGCGGCATCAGGAACGGCAGGAAGATGATGAACTGCAGGAGCGAACGCCCGGAACGCCGGCTGTGATAGTAGAGTGCCAGCAGCGTTCCGCTGACCACGGACAGGACGACGGTGCAGACGCCAACGATCAGCGTGGTACGCAAGGCGGCCAATATGTCGTGATTCTCGGTCAGCGCGACATAGGTTGCAAGGGTCGGCGACGACCAGTCGACATTGCCATGCGAAATGGTGAAGAACGACGACACGATCGGTACGAACAGCGGGCTGTAGAGCAGCACCGCGACCAGTGTCGTGATCGCGGCCAGAAAGATGGTGGACAGTCGGGGCAGGGCGCTCATACCGAAATCCCCCGGTTGCGCCCGAAGCGTTCGCCGATGAGGATTGCCGCGATCACCACGACGGCCAGCGCCACCGACAGCGCTGCGCCGAAGGGCCAGTTATAGGCCGTGCCGAACTGGCTGTAGAGGATGCGGCCGAAGGTGAAGCCGCTGATCCCGCCGACCATTTGCGGCGTCAGGAAATCGCCGATCGCCAGCACGAAGACGAAGCTCGCCGCCGAAGCGACGCCGGGCAGGCTGAGCGGCAAGGTGATGCGCAGGAAGGTCTGCAAGCCGCTCGCGCCGAGATCGTCCGAGGCGCGCAGCAGCACCTGCGGAATCCGCTCCAGCGACAGGAAGATCGGCAGGACGGCGAAGGGGATCAAGAGCAGGGTCAATGTCAGCAGGATGGCGTTCATGTTGAACACGAAAAGCGTCGACGGTTCCTGCAGGATACCGAGCGCCACCAGTGCCTTGTTCAGGAAGCCGTTGAGGCCGAGGATACTGCGGATCGCATAGATCTTGATGACGTAGCTCATCAACAGCGGCACCAAGAGCAGCATCAGCAAGGCGTAGCGCCAGCGGCCTTTCAGCGTCGTCAGGAAATAGGCGGCGGGATAGGCAAGCAGGATGCAGATGATGGCCACCGAGACGCACAGCACGATGGTGTTCCAGAACACCGGGAGAAAGACCGGATCGGTGAAGAATCTGGCATAGTTGCCCAGTGACAACCCGTAGACGATCGTGCCCTGGTCGACGCTGAAGAAGCTGTAACCGAGGAAGATCGCCAGCGGCACCAGGACAAAGATCACCGGCAAGGCAAACGCCAGTACTGTCACCGGCAGCGACAGTCGTCTTTCCGCAGGCAGCGTCGAGTCGGCTTTGCTCATGCCAGCACCAGATGGCCTTCATGCGGCGCAAACGAAAGCGATACAGCCTCGCCGGATTTGAGCGCGCTGCCGTCGACCCGGCTCGGCACGCGCAGCCGCAAGCGTTGCGCGGCATTGTCGGCGCCAGCCGTGATGGTGGCGACGGTCGATGAGCCGGCAAAGGCCATGTCGGAGATCGTACCGGGAAAGCGGTTGTCGGTGTCCTTTGCATCCGCAAGATACAAGGCCTCGGGGCGGAATGCAGCGTAGGCGCTGGCGCCATCCGTCGCGGCTTTCAAATGCGGCTGGTTGCTGATCGAGCAGACCAGGCGCCCGAGCGCCGTCTCGATCGATCGCAGCTCGCCCTGGATCGGTCCGAGTTTCCCGGCCACCAGATTGTTCTCGCCGAAGAAGCGCGCGACGAACTCGCAATTCGGCTTGTAGTAGAGGTCGTGCGGCGTGCCGAGCTGGCGGATATGGCCGGCCTCCATGACGCAGATCCGATCGGCCATGCCGATGGCTTCTTCCTGGTCATGGGTGACGAACAGGAAGGTGGTCTTGATTTCGCGCTGGATAGATTTCAGGAAGACTTGCATCTGCCGGCGCAGTTCGAGGTCGAGTGCCGCCAGCGGCTCGTCGAGCAGGATCAGGCGCGGCTGGCAGATCAGCGCACGGGCGAGTGCGACGCGCTGGCGTTGGCCGCCGGAGAGCTGCGCGGGAAAGCGGTCGGCGAAACGCCCGAGCTGGACCAGGTCGAGGGCCTCCGCGACACGGCGCGCGATTTCCTTGCGCTGGATATGGCGAACCGAAAGCCCATAGCCGACATTGCCGGAAACGGTCAGATGTGGAAACAGCGCATAATCCTGGAACACGGTGTTGAACGGCCGTCGGTTGATCGGCATGCGGCTGATGTCCTGGCCGTCCAGCCGGATCTCGCCTGAGGTCAGCGGCTCCAGCCCGCCGATCAGCCGCAGGACCGTGGTCTTGCCGGAGCCCGAAGGCCCGAGCACGGTGAGGAACTCACCGTCCCGGATCGACAGGTCGATGTCGTGCAGCACGGGAACCGTGCCGTAGGATTTCGAGACGGACCGTAGCGTCAGCAGGTCGGTGTTCTGGTTCATGAAATACTCTCGCATACGCTTCGGCGGTCCGGAACCTCCGGACCGCCGGGTCCTTCGAAGGCATAGAACGGAAAGGTCAGGGCGTGGCCTTGACCTCGTTCCATATGTCCGAACGCTTGAGCGGGTCCTCGACATTGTTGAGCCAGACCAGCTTGTCGTTGCCGCCGGCGCTGCTCGACTCGACCACGGTGTTGCCGAAGCCGGTGCGTTCGGAAAGCGCGCCGCTGACCTTCTTGCTCAGCATGAAGTCGATCCACTTCTCGGCCGCCGCATTGTCGCGGACACCCTTGGAAATGACCCAGTTGTCGAGCCAGGCAAGCGCACCCTCGCTTGGATTGACGTAGGCGACATGAGCGCCGATCTTCTGCAGCGCCTTGACCTGCTGCTGGCCGTAATTGGCCCAGATCAGGGCCACATCATTGTTCTGGTAGATCTGCTGCGCCTCGTCGGCGGTGGTGTAGAAGCTCAGCACGTTGCGCTTGAGTTCGACCAGCTTGGCCTTGACCGCCGCCATCTGCTCTTCGTTGAGGTTGAACGGATCCTTGTAGCCGAGCGTCAGTGCGGTGAACGAGAAATTGTGCTCGCCATTGTCGTAGGCCAGAACCTTGCCCTTGTATGCCGGGTCCCACAGAACCGACATCGAGGTCGGCGCCGGCTTGACCTTGTCGGTGTCGTAGATCAGGCCGATGGAGTCGAAGCAGAACGGAATGCCGTAGACCTTGCCGTCCTTGGTGACGCCGCTCACCGCCGTCAGATCGCGGAAGCGCGGCAGCACTTCCTTCTGGTTGGCGAGCTTCGTCACGTCGATCGGCGACACCAGGTCGGCCTTGATGTAGCGCTGCAGCTGGGCGGTGTTGACGGCGAAGACGTCGAAGTCCTGGCCTTCGCTGCCCTTGATCTTGGCCCAGATCTCGTCATCGCTGCCGATGAACACGACATCGACGCCGATGCCTGTTGCAGCGGTGAAGTCCTTGACCCAGTCGGCATCGGCGTAGCCGTCCCAGGCCAGAACCCGCAGGTTCGCGGCGAGCGCCGCCGATGTCATCAGGCCGATGCCGAGCCCGATCGTCGCCATTCTTAGAAACAGTTTTTTCAGTCCCATTTTCAATCTCCCATTGTCATTCTGGTGGACCGCAGTTTCCGGACCTTCGCCGTCACAGCTGGGTGACAGCGACCAGTCCCTCGTCCGGCACCGACACCATCCGGTTGCGCAGTGGCTTGCCGAATGTCTGTGCCTGGATTTCATACTCGTCGCCGGAAGCCGTCTTGACGCCGGAGGCGTAGCTCATCACCGCCGCGCCGAAGAAATAGGCATGCAGGTCGCCCGCCCTGCGGTGCATCGGGTAGCGGAAATGGAAGTGTTCGAGATTGCCGATCGAGTGCGACATGTGCGCTTCGCCCGACAGGAATTCCTGCTCCCAGATGACAGCGCCGTCGCGCAGGATGCGCGAATGGCCGCGCACTTCTTCGGGCAGGTCGCCGATCAGCAGTTCCGGACCGATCGAACAGGAGCGAAGCTTGGAATGGGCGAGGTAGAGGTAGTTCTCGCCCTCCGTCACGTGGTCGGAATATTCGTTTCCGAGCGCATAGCCGATGCGATAGGGATGGCCGTCAGGCCCATTGACATAAAGCCCGACGATCTCGGCTTCCTCTGCACCTGCTTTCGCGAATGCCGGCATCGGCAGCGGCGCGCCGGGCGGCACAACGCAGGTGCCGACACCCTTGAAGAACCACTCCGGCTGGATGCCGATCTTGCCAGCGCCAGGCTTGCCGCCCTCCAGCCCCATGCGGAAGATTTTCAAGGAATCGGATTCGTCGGCACCTTCGCCATGGGTCAGAATATGCATCTGGTTGCGCGCAGCGGCACTTCCCGTATGGGTCAGGCCCGTGCCGGTGACCAGGAAGCGCGCCGGTTCCGGATGGTCGACCGGAGCGAGCACCCGGCCATCGCGCAACAGCTGGTCGTAGTCGATCGTCGCGGTGCCGGTCCGTTTCTCGACCAGCGCTGCGATCGACGTGCCCTGGGCGATTGCCGCTTCGGCCAGCTCCAGCACGGAGCTGGTCTTGTCGAGCGGGTGCAGGTGGTTGCCATCATCCGACACACGGCCAACCCGTCTGCTGCCGTCGGCCATTCTGAACTGAACAAGACGCATGAACTAACCTTCTTCCTTTGAAACCGTACGGGTCACACCCAGCCCGCATCGACGATGAACTGCTGACTCGTGCACATGCGGCTGTCGTCGGCAGCGAGGAACAGCGCCATGCGCGCGATATCGGAGGGTTGCAGCCGGTCGGGCAGGCACTGCCTTTCCGCGATCTGGCGTTCGCCGGCCGGGTTCAGCCACAGGCGCATCTGGCGCTCGGTCATCACCCAGCCCGGCACCATGCAGTTGACGCGGATCCGTTCGGGGCCAAGTTCGCGGGCCAGCGCCCGTGTCATGCCGTAGACAGCGGCTTTCGCGGTGACATAGGCCGGGCAATCCGGATCGCCGACCATCCAGGTGATGGAGCCGAAATTGATGATCGAGCCGCCGCCCAACGTGCTCATCTGCGGACGCACCGCCTGCGCCGCGAAGAACTGGTGGCGCAGATTGACCGCCATGCGGTCGTCCCAGTAGGCAACCGTCACGTCCTTGGTCTGGTGGCGGTCGTCATTGCCGGCATTGTTGCACAGCGCCTGGATTGGGCCATTGTGCTGCTTCGCCTGCACGGTTGCCGCCTGCAACTCTTCCACGTTGCGCAGGTCGCAGGGAATGAAGAGCGGTGCGGCATGTCCCTCGGCCGCGATCGCGTCGACCAGGCGTTGGGATGGTTCTTCGGCCATGTCGACGAAGGCGACGCGGCTGCCTTGCGCGCAGAAATGGCGCACCAGGCTTTCGCCGATGCCGCTGCCGCCGCCGGTTATGAAGACGCTGCGGCCCTTGAGGCTTGGATAGATCGCGTAGCCGATTTCATCCGTCATCGCGCGCCTCTCTAGTGCGAATGCCGAGGAATGCCGGCATCGCGCCGGCCGACGAGAAAGTCGAAATCGCAGCCCTTGTCGGCCTGTAGAACGCGCTCGACATAAAGGCTTTGATAGCCGCCCTCCGGTGGCGCTGGCGGCTGCCAGTCACGCCGGCGGATTGCTAGCTCCTCATCCGATATCAAAAGCTCCAGCCGGCGGCCGGCGACATCGAGCTCGATGAGATCGCCGTCGCGCACCAGCGCCAGCGCGCCACCTGCGGCTGCTTCCGGTGCCACATGCAGAACCACGGTGCCGTAGGCGGTGCCGCTCATGCGCGCGTCCGAAATGCGCACCATGTCGGAGACGCCTTGCTTCAGCAGTTTCGCCGGCAGCGGCATGTTGCCGACCTCGGCCATTCCGGGATAACCGCGCGGCCCGCAGTTCTTGAGCACCATCACCGAGGAGGCGTCGATATCCAGCTCCGGGTCGTCGATGCGCGCGTAGTAGTGCTCGATGTTCTCGAACACCACCGCCTTGCCACGATGCTGCATCAGCTCGGGCGTTGCCGCCGACGGCTTGATGACCGCCCCGTCAGGCGCCAGATTGCCACGCAGGATCGAGATGCCGCCTTCCTTGGTCAGCGGCTGGCTCAGCGGCCGGATCACCTCGCTGTTGTAGTTGGGCGCGCCGTCGATCAATTCACCGATGGTCTTGGCGCTGACGGTCATGGCGTCGCGATGAAGAAGCCCCACTTCATCAAGCGACGCCATGACCGCAGCTAGCCCCCCGGCGTAGTAGAAATCTTCCATCAGGAACCGGCCTGACGGCATCAGGTCGACAATGGTTGGAACGTCGCGGCCAAGTCGGTCCCAGTCGTCCAGGCTGAGATCGACACCGACCCGGTTGGCGATGGCGATCAGATGCAGCACCGCATTGGTCGAGCCGCCGATCGCGCCGTTGACGCGAATGGCGTTCTCGAACGCTTGCCTGGTGAGGATCTGCGCGATCGTCACGTCCCTGCGCACGAGATCGACGATCTGGCGTCCGGCCATCTGCGCGAGCACGCCACGGCGTGAATCCACAGCCGGGATCGCGGCATTGTCCGGCATGCCGATGCCGAGCGCTTCGACCATGCTGGCCATGGTCGAAGCCGTCCCCATCGTCATGCAGCTGCCCGCCGATCGGCTCTGGCCCTGCTCTGCGGCGAGGAAGTCGGCGACCGGCATGCGACCGGCCTTCACTTCCTCGGCGAATTTCCAGACATGGGTGCCCGAACCGATATCCTGTCCGCGGAACTTGCCGTTGAGCATCGGCCCGCCGGAAACAGCGATGGTCGGCAGATTGCACGACGCAGCCCCCATCAGCAGTGCCGGCGTGGTCTTGTCGCAACCGACCAGCAGGATGACGCCGTCGATCGGATTGCCGCGGATGGACTCTTCGACATCCATGCTGACCAGATTGCGAAACAGCATGGCGGTGGGGCGCATGTTGCTCTCGCCCAGCGACATCACCGGGAATTCGAGTGGCAAGCCGCCGGCTTCATAGACGCCGCGTTTGACGTGATCGGCCAGCGCGCGCAGATGGGCATTGCATGGGGTCAGTTCCGACCAGGTGTTGCAGATGCCGATCACCGGGCGGCCGTCGAAAGCGTCGGCGGGAATGCCCTGGTTCTTCATCCAGCTGCGGTGCATGAAGGCGTTCTTGCCCTCGCCGCCGAACCAGGCCTCGGACCGCAGTTTGCGTTTGGTGTCGGTCACGATGTCTGTTCCCGATCCTGGCGGCGCTTGTTGCGGTTTTCGACGCTGCGGCGCACGTCTTCCTCGGCATTGTCGATGAGCACCAGCAATGCCTTTTGCGCGCCGGCCGCGTCGCCGGATGCAATCTTCTCGGCTACTTCCCGATGCAGCGGCAAAGAATAGCGCTGCCCGTCCGGATTGTCGTTGGAGAGGCGAAAGCTCATCACCAATGCGGTTTCGACCAGTGCCGCCAGCGAGCCGATCAGCTCATTGCCGGTCATGCGCAGAATGGTCTGGTGGAACAAAAGGTCAGGCTTGGCGAAGCGATCGCCGTCGTCGACAACGGCTTCCATTTCAGCCAGCGCGGCATTGATCTCGGCAATCTGTGCCGGTGTGGCGCGCTTGGCGG
>NZ_RZQG01000619.1:0-3615 GCF_003998635.1 Mesorhizobium sp. M7D.F.Ca.US.004.03.1.1 | reverse complement strand
GCTTCTTCTTATAGTCGGCGATAACAGCGTCGAAATTGGACGGCAGCTTGCCAGCGAGGCGGCGCTCGAACTCGGCCTTCAGTTTGGCGTCGACCTTGGCCAGACGGCCTTCCCAGTCGGTACGTGCCTTAACGCCGGCCTTGCCGGCAGTGCGCCAGGCGTCGAGGATGTCGGCCGGAATCTCGAAGGGCGGCGAATCCCAGTTGAAGAACTTGCGTGCGCCGGCGATCTCGTCGGCGCCGAGCGGCGAACCGTGCGCCTTGTTGGTGCCGGCCTTGGTCGGCGCGCCGAAGCCGATGGTCGTCTTGCAGGCGATCATCGTCGGCTTGTCGGAGTGGCGGGCGGCTTCGATGGCATAGGCGATCGCTTCCGGATCGGTGCCGTCGATGTGGCTGGCATTCCAGCCGGAAGCCTGGAAGCGGGCGACCTGATCGGTGTTGTCGGACAGCGAAACCGGACCATCGATCGAAATGTTGTTGTTGTCCCAGAAGACGATCAGCTTGTTGAGCTTGAGGTGGCCGGCAAGCGCGATGGCTTCCTGGGACACACCTTCCATCAGGCAGCCGTCGCCGGCCAGCACATAGGTGTAGTGGTCGACGAGGTCATTGCCGAAGGCGGCGTTCATGATGCGCTCGCCGAGCGCGAAGCCGACCGAATTGGCCAGACCCTGGCCGAGCGGGCCGGTCGTCGTCTCGATGCCCGTTGCATGGCCGTATTCGGGATGGCCGGCGGTCTTCGAGCCCAGCTGCCGGAAATGCTTGATCTGGTCGATGGTCATATCTTCGTAACCGGTCAGATGCAGCAGCGAATAGAGCAGCATCGAACCATGGCCGGCCGACAGGATGAAGCGGTCGCGATCGGCCCAGTGCGGGGTCTTGGGATCATATTTCAGGAAGCGCGTGAACAGCACCGTGGCGATGTCGGCGCAGCCCATGGGCAGGCCGGGATGGCCGGAATTTGCCTTCTCGACGGCATCCATGGAGAGAAAGCGGATCGCATTGGCCATCCGGTCATGTTGTTCACGCGACGTCATGGTTCCTCCAGAAGTGGGGGTTTGGGGGCTTGGGAGAGCCCTGAAAAGGGTGCGCGACACATAGCAGGCGCGGGCTTTTAGTCAACAAATCGGGCGCACATTTGCCGGTCTTGTGATGCCGGCGGCGGGTCTACATTAGCGTTAGCAGGGGACAGTCGCGAGAGCTTTGTTGACGTTGCCTTCACCCGGTGCCTAATGTTTCCCGGATAACGCATTCTGAACGCGAACGATTCGGTGATGGGCAGGGCACAGGACGAAGCCATGACCGGGGAAGCCACACTCAAGGAAGTCATCGCCAGGCTGGGCAAGGCCATCGAGGGGCTGGAAAACGCCGTCGCGGCCAAGCTCGAGCATGAACGCGATTACTCGGAAGCCGAGGCTGAAGTGCAGCGGATGAATGCCGATCGCTCCCGGCTGGCGCAGGAACTCGACAATTCCGAAGCGCGCGCCGAACGGCTGGAAGACGCCAACAAGGAAGTGTCGCGACGGCTGGTGACCGCCATGGAAACCATCCGCGCTGTGTTGGACAGGTAGGGGGCTGGACAGGTAGGCTCATGGCTCAAGTCACGGTTTCCATCGACGGCAAACAGTATCGGATGGCCTGCGACGAAGGTCAGGAAGACCATCTGATCGACCTTGCCGAACGTTTCGACCGCTATGTCTCGCATCTGAAGGACTCCTTTGGCGAGATCGGGGACCAGCGGCTGACCGTGATGGCCGGCATCATGGTGATGGACGAGCTTTCGGAGCTGCAGAAACGCGTCAAGGGCATGGAAAGCGAAGTGCTGACCTTGCGCAAGACGCGCGACGATGCGCTGACCAAGGCCGACAAGAACGACAGCGTGCTGACCAACGCGCTTGGCGCGCTGGCACAGCGCATGGAAGACCTGACCGTGACGCTGGCGGTCAACAAGACCTGAGGCGGCGCGGTCTCTCCGCCCAGCCAAAAGTCTTTCCTGCGCTTTTGGCTCGACGGCAGCATAAAAATGCTCGCTCCGCCGCCGACAAGAGTTTCAAATTATCTCGCGGTCACGATTTTTGCGCTAAGATGCGGCGATGCCGGAGCGTGGACGTCGTGATGGCGGCATGGTTTGCCGCCCCTCGCTCCTGACAGAATTTGTTGCAGGGGAGATGTGCCATGAGCCTTCGTATCAACGACATTGCGCCGGACTTCAGCGCCGAGACCACGCAAGGGACGATCAAATTCCATGAATGGATCGGCGACGGCTGGGCGATCCTGTTCAGCCATCCGAAGAATTTCACGCCGGTCTGCACGACCGAGCTTGGCACGATGGCCGGGCTGGAAGGCGAGTTCAAGAAGCGCAACGTCAAGATCATCGGTATTTCCGTCGATCCGGTCGCGAGCCATGACAAGTGGCAGGCCGACATCAAGACGGCGACCGGCCACACGATGAACTACCCGCTGATCGGCGACAAGGACCTCAAGGTCGCCAAGCTCTACGACATGCTGCCAGGCGGTGCCGGCGAGACGTCGGAGGGCCGCACACCCGCCGACAACGCCACGGTGCGCTCCGTCTACGTCATCGGACCGGACAAGAAGATCAAACTGGTGCTGACCTACCCGATGACCACGGGCCGCAACTTCGACGAGATCCTGCGGGCGGTCGATTCCATGCAGCTCACCGCCAAGCATCAGGTGGCGACGCCGGCAAACTGGAAGCAAGGCGAGGACGTCATCATCACCGCCGCCGTCTCCAACGAGGATGCGATCAAGCGCTTCGGCGCCTACGAGACCATCCTGCCGTATCTCAGGAAGACCAAGCAGCCCTCCGCCTGACCCCCGGGCGCTTTGGAACGGTTTTTGGCTTTCCCGTCGCCGCGAGCGAAATGATGCTTGACTGAGGCATCCGAGAGGACAACCATACTCCTCTCGGATGTCGTCAGAGAAAATCATTCCTGCCGGCTAAAGGTGGTGGGGAAGCCAAAATTGGACGTAGCTTTGGCCAGACCGCAGGTCAGCGGCTTCTATGACAAGCCGACCGGGGCCATTCAGTACGTCGTCGCCGACCAGGCGACGAAACGTTGCGCCATCATCGATCCGATCCTCGATTTCGACGAGAAATCCGGCGCCACGGCAACGAAGAATGCCGACGCCCTGCTCGACTTCATCCGGGAAAACGGGCTGGAGCTGGAGTGGATCCTCGACACCCATCCGCACGCCGATCATTTCTCGGCGGCGCATTACCTGAGTGAGAAGACCGGAGCGCCGACAGCGATCGGCGACAGGGTCGTCGACGTCCAGAAACTGTGGAAGGCAATCTACAATTGGCCGGATTTTCCCGCCGACGGTTCGCAGTGGGACAGGCTGTTTGGAGAGGGCGAAACCTTCCAGGTCGGCACGCTTCCAGTCAAAGTGCTGTTCTCACCCGGGCACACGCTGGCCTCGATCACCTATGTGATCGGCGATGCTGCCTTCGTCCACGATACGCTGTTCATGCCCGACAGCGGCACGGCGCGGACTGACTTTCCCGGCGGCAGTGCCGCGCGGCTCTGGCGCTCGATCCAGGACATTCTGGCGTTGCCGGACGAGACACGCGTCTTTGTCGGCCATGACTATCAAG
>NZ_RZQG01000618.1:0-3617 GCF_003998635.1 Mesorhizobium sp. M7D.F.Ca.US.004.03.1.1 | reverse complement strand
CATCGACGACGAGCCGCGCGCCTTTTCCGGCGGCATGCGTCAGCGCCTGCAGATCGCCCGCAACCTCGTCACCGGCCCGCGCCTGGTGTTCATGGACGAACCGACCGGCGGCCTCGACGTCTCGGTACAGGCGCGACTACTCGACCTGCTACGCGGCCTGGTCACCGATCTTGGTCTCGCGGCGATCGTCGTCACCCACGACCTTGCCGTGGCGCGACTTCTGTCGCAACGCATGATGGTGATGAAGGACGGCCGCGTCGTTGAAAGCGGCCTCACCGACCGCGTACTCGACGACCCGCGCGCGCCTTACACCCAGCTCCTCGTCTCCTCCATTTTGCAGGTGTAACCATGCCGACGCCGCTCGTTGTCTCCGACGTCGCCAAGAGCTTCACCATGCATCTGCGCGACGGCATCAAATTGCCTGTTGTCGCCGGTGTCTCGTTCTCGATCAGGGCTGGCGAATGCACCGTGCTTGGCGGCCCCTCCGGTGCCGGCAAGAGCTCGATCTTGAAGATGCTCTACGGCAACTACGCCGTCGACGAAGGCCAGATCATCGTCACGCACGATGACGGGCTGATCGACCTCGCCACGGCCAGCCCGCGCACCGTGCTGGCCATACGCCGGCAAACGATCGGCTACGTCAGCCAGTTCCTGCGCACCGTTCCGCGCGTTTCGGCGCTCGATGTCGTTGCCGAACCCCTGGTCGAGCGCGGCGAGGATCGCGAGATTGCCCGCGGCAAGGCACGCGCCTTGCTGGCGCAGCTCAACCTGCCGGAGAAACTCTGGGCATTGCCGCCTGCGACCTTCTCCGGCGGCGAGCAGCAGCGCGTCAACATCGCACGCGGCTTCATCACCGAGCATCCGATCCTGCTGCTCGACGAGCCGACCGCTTCGCTCGATGCCAGGAACCGCGATGTCGTGATCGAACTCATCGCCGCCAAGAAGGCGGCTGATGTCGCCCTGCTCGGCATCTTCCATGACCACGACGTGCGCGAGGCGGTTGCCGACCGCATCATCGACGTCACCGCTTTCGCTCCCGGAAAAATCGCCGCATGACCAGGAAGCTTTCAGAGACGCCGCTGGTCCATCCGACGGCGGAGGTGCAGAACTCGACGCTCGGCCGCTGGACCGAGATCGCCGACCGCAGCCGGGTGTCGGAAAGCGAGCTCGGCGACTATTCCTACATGATGCAGGATTGCGCCGTCTGGTGCGCCACGATCGGCAAGTTTTCCAACATTGCAGCAAGCGTACGCATCAACGCCACCAATCATCCGACCTGGCGGCCGACGCTGCACCATTTCACCTATCGCGCCTCGGATTATTGGGACGACGCAGAGCACGAGAGCGAGTTCTTCGCCCAGCGCCGCGCCAGGCGGGTCACCATCGGCCATGACACCTGGCTCGGTCACGGCTCGACCATCCTGCCCGGCGTCACTGTCGGCGATGGCGCCGCGGTCGGCGCCGGTGCGGTTGTCTCCAAGGACGTCGCCCCCTACACCATCGTCGCCGGCGTGCCAGCAAAACCGATCCGAGAGCGCTTCGATCGCCGCACGGCCGAACGCTATCAGGCGCTCGCCTGGTGGGACTGGGACCATGCAAGGCTGCGCGCCTCGCTCGATGATTTCCGAGAACTGTCGGCCGAGGCTTTCCTGGAGAAATACGGCGGATAGAGCAATGCCAGGAAAAGGCGATCACATCATCGTCATGAGCGAGCCTGTTTCATATCCCTGACACATCGCCCGGGCAGGACGCGGCCTTTCGCTGGAGATCGCAATGTCCGTTTCCATCAAACCCTCGCTCGCCGCATTCTTTGCCGGCTCAAATCCGAAGCCGCCGGTTCATCTCGGCACGCGCTACGACACGTCAGGCAATTTCCTGATCGAGCCCGGCAACACGGTCGTCAGTCATCTCGTCACCGGTTCACCGTCAGAGGCTGTGGTACTTGCGGTGCGCGACCGCATGCTGGCAATGCAAGACGCCGACCGGCTCGCCTTCACGCCCGTCTCCAGCCTGCACATGACGCTGTTCCAGGGCATCATCGAATATCGCCGGCGACTGCCCTACTGGCCGCAGGACGTGCCGCTCGACACCAGCATCGACGCCATGACCCGCCTCTATCTGGAGCGGCTGAGGGGCTTCGAGGGCTTCGGCCCATTCAACATCAAGGTGGTCGAAGTTCTGCCGACCGGCCTCACCGTTGCCGGCGCGACGGACGACGATTTGCGCATCATGCGTCAATGGCGCGACGCACTGGCCGTGCCGTTCGGTTACCGGCATCCCGATCACAACGCTTACGTCTTCCACATCACCTTCGCCTATCAGATCCAGCGTCTTGCGGATGATCGGGCCGCCGCATGGCAGGACCTGTTCGACGATTGCCTGGTACTTTTCGAGCAGCAGGCTCCCGTAGTCGAAATCAAGGCCCCCGCCTTCTGCAGCTTCAGGGACATGGAGCACTTCGAGGAACTGCTGGTCCTGGGCCGGCCGAAACTCCACACCTGTGGACCGTAACAAAACTGACATCATCGCGACACGGCAGGTTCATGTGGCTGCGTTAGGCGAGAGCCTGACGATCAATGGTCCGGACTGGAACCTGCCCCCATGCCAGCAACCTCTGCCACGCTCGAAATTCGCGGTGTCACCCGACGATTTGGCAAGAACACTGCCGTCAACGACATCAACATCGCGATCCCGCAGGGTCAGATGGTCGGCATTATCGGCCGTTCCGGCGCCGGCAAATCAACCCTTCTTCGCATGATCAACCGTCTCATCGATCCCAGCCAGGGGTCGATTTTTTTTGACGGCGCCGAGGTCTCCCAGTTGCGCGGCTCGCCGCTGCGGCGCTGGCAGCGTGACTGCGCCATGATCTTCCAGCAGTTCAACCTGGTGCCGCGCCTCGACGTGCTGACCAATGTGCTGCTCGGCAAGCTGAACCACCGTTCGACCATCACCAACCTGTTCGGCATGTTCTCTCGCGCCGAATGCGCCGAAGCGGTCGCGGCACTCGAGCGGCTCGACATCGCCCGCACCGCACTGCAGCCCGCAGGCACCTTGTCTGGCGGCCAGCAGCAGCGCGTCGCCATTGCCCGCGCCATGATGCAGCAGCCCAGAGTGATCCTCGCCGACGAGCCAATCGCATCGCTCGACCCGCTCAACGCCAAGGTGGTGATGGATTCGCTGCAGGACATCAATTTGCGCGAAGGCATCACCGTCGTCACCAATCTGCACACGCTGGACACCGCCCGCACCTATTGCAACCGCATCATCGGCATGGCCGCCGGCAAGGTCGTCTTCGACGGCCCGCCGGAAGAACTCAACCGCGAAGCCGTGCGTCTCGTCTATGGCGCCGACAGCAATGGCCAGGAAATCTCCGAGGCCATCACCTCGACCAGCGTTGCCTTCAGCCGAAAGATTGCCGCATCCGCCGGACCGCTCGAGCCCGCATTCCCGGGATATTGAGAGCGGTTGGGATCGCCAGCCCACGTCAAGGGCACCTGTCAAAATCGACAACGCTGCCGGCGCGGGGCCGGAACCTACAGGAGAGATAACAGATGTTCAGGAAGATGGTTTTCAGCGCCGTTTCGGTGCTCGCCATGGCGACCAGCATGGCCCACGCG
>NZ_RZQG01000617.1:0-3621 GCF_003998635.1 Mesorhizobium sp. M7D.F.Ca.US.004.03.1.1 | reverse complement strand
CTGTAGAGACGACCCCACCCCCGGCCTTCGGCCGGCCCCTCCCCTCAAGGGGGAGGGGGACGCAGTGCCAACGGAAGAGCAGCCATGACCGTCATCACCGCAGCAACCACCGCCCCGCCCCGCGCCCGCAAAGTCGCCGGCCGCCGGCAGTGGATCGGCCTGCTTTATGTCGCGCCGGCTGTCGCGCTGGTCGTCGTCTTCTTCCTGATCCCGCTCGGCATGACGGCGTGGATGTCGCTGCACAACTGGCCCTTGATGGGCGAGCACTTCTATATCGGCCTCGGCAACTATGTCGCCATCCTGCGCGACACCAGGTTCTGGAACGCGCTGCGCTTCACCGCCTACTACACCGTGATCGTCACCATCGCGATCTTCGTGGTGGCGTTTCCGCTGGCGCTGTTCGTCGAACGGCCGCGGCCGCTGACCAATCTCTACCGGACCATGTTCTTCATGCCGGCGGTTGTCGGTTTCGCCTCGGCCAGTCTGCTCTGGTCGTGGCTCTTGAATGTCGATTCCGGCCTGTTCAGCCCGGCCGCCTACGACCTCGGCCTGATCGACAGGAAGTTCAACCTTCTGGCCACCTTCCAGCCGGCCTTCTGGTCGATCATCGCCATGGTCGTCTGGAAGGTCGCCGGCTTCACCATGATCATCCTGATGGCCGGCCTGCAATCGATCCCGCAGGATCTGCAGGAGGCCGCCGTCATCGACGGCGCCGGGCCTTTCGCCAGGTTCAGGGCGATCACCCTGCCACTGATGCGCCGTACGCTCGCGCTGGCGCTGATCCTGTCGGTCGCCGGCTCGATCCTCGCCTTCGACCAGTTCTACATCATCCTGCGCGGCGGCCCGCGCAACCAGACGCTGACGGCGGTCTACTGGATCTTCAACCAGTCCTTCGTGTCGTTCAAGCTCGGCTATGGCGCGGCTTTGTCGATGGTGCTGCTCGTCGTCCTGGTGGCGCTCAGCCTCGTCCAGCTGTGGCTGCTGCGCAAGCCCGAGGGGCTCGACTGATGGCGCAGGCCGCCTACCGCAACCGCCGGCTTCTGGCCCGCATCGGTGAGCATTCGACCGGCGTCATCGCCTCGGTGCTGTTTGCGGCGCCGATCGTGTGGGCGGTGCTGTCGGCGTTCAAGCCGGCGCAGGAAGCACGCCTGCCGCCGCTGCCGCCCTGGCCGACATCAGGCTTCTCGCTGGAGAACTATGCCACGCTCAACAGCTTCGGCGACGGGCTGTGGGTCTCGGCACAGAACAGCATCTACGTCTCGGTGATGACGGTGGTGCTGTCGGTCGCAGTCAGCGTGCTGGCCGGCTACGGCTTTTCGCGGTTCCGGTTTCCGTGCAAGGACCTGTTCTTCATCCTCATCCTGTCGACGATCATGATCCCGTTCCAGTCGATCTTGACGCCGATCTTCCTGGTGCTGACCAAGCTTGGCCTGCACAACACGCTGACCGGCCTAGTCGGCGTCTATGTCACGCTGCAACTGCCGTTCTCGATCTTCATGATGCGCAACGCCTTCGACGCGGTGCCGCGCGAGATCGAGGAAGCCGCCCGCATGGACGGTGCCAGCAATCTCACCATGCTTTTGAAGGTGATGCTGCCGCTGGTCTGGCCGGGCGTCGTCACCATCGCGCTGTTTGCCTTCCTCGGCGCCTGGAACGAATTCCTCGCCGCCCTGGTGCTGATGACCGACCAGTCCAAATTCACCCTGCCGGTGATGATGACCGCACTGCAATCGGGCCGCTTCGGCGCCATCGACTGGGGCGCGGTGCAGGCGGGCGTCACCGTGATGATGGTGCCGTGCCTCATCCTTTTCCTGGCCCTGCAGCGCTTCTACATCCGCGGCCTGATGGCCGGGGCCGTCAAATAGACAGACCGAATGGAGTAAGTTCATGACCGCATCGCCATCCGCAAAGACCGGAAAACCAAAGCTCGCCTTCCGCCCGCTGCCGGTGCCGCAGGTCGACGTGCACGGCTTCTGGGGCGACCGCGCCGACGCGGTCGCCACGCGCACCGCCGACATCCTCTACGAGCGCTGCGTCGAGGCGCGCATGCTGGAGCAGATCGATCCGGACCGGCCCTCGCCCGGCATCGTCATCCCCTTCCATGTCAATGACGGCTTCACCGCCCGCACCGTGACGACGCAGATGTTCTGGGATTCCGACTGGGGCAAGACCATCGAAACCGCGGCCTATTCGCTCTATCGGCGCAAGAACCCCGAACTGGAGAAGAAGATCGATGTCGTCATCGACATGTATGAGAAGCTGCAGCAGGAAGACGGCTATCTCTCCAGCTGGTACCAGCGCATCCAGCCCGGCCTGCGCTGGACCAATCTGCGCGACTGCCACGAGCTCTATTGCGCCGGCCATCTGATCGAAGGCGCGGTCGCCTACTACCAGGCCACGGGAAAACGCAAGCTGCTCGATGTGATGTGTCGCTTCGTCGACCATATCGCCACGGTGCTGGGGCCGCAGCCCGGCCAGAAACATGGCTATTGCGGCCATGAGGAAATCGAGTTGGCGCTGGTCAAGCTGGCACGGGTGACAGGCGAGCAGAAATACATGGAGCTGGCGAAATACTTCATCGACGAGCGCGGCCGGCAGCCGCATTATTTCGACGAGGAGGCCCGCGCCCGCGGCGCCGATCCGAAGGATTTCCACTTCAAGACCTATGAGTATAACCAGTCGCACAAGCCGGTGCGCGAGCAGGACAAGGTGGTCGGCCACGCGGTCAGGGCGATGTACCTCTATTCGGGCATGGCCGACATCGCCACCGAGTATGGCGACGACACGCTGCGCACCGCACTCGACCTTCTGTGGGACGATCTCACCACCAAGAGCCTCTACATCACCGGTGGGCTCGGACCGTCGGCGGACAATGAGGGTTTCACCAGCGACTACGACCTGCCCAACGAGAGCGCCTATGCCGAGACATGCGCCGCGGTCGGGCTGGTGTTCTGGGCCAGCCGCATGCTCGGCATGGGACCGAACGCGCGCTACGCCGACATGATGGAACGCGCCCTCTACAATGGCTCGATCTCGGGCCTGTCGCTCGACGGCTCGCTGTTCTTCTACGAGAATCCGCTGGAAAGCCGGGGCGCCCACAACCGCTGGAAATGGCACCGCTGCCCCTGCTGCCCGCCCAATATCGGGCGCATGGTCGCCTCGATCGGCAGCTATTTCTACAGCTTGGCCGACGATGCGCTGGCCGTTCATCTCTATGGCGATTCGACCGCCCGCTTCGACATATCAGGCATCCCGGCCAGCCTTGCCCAGGCGAGCCGCTATCCCTGGGACGGCGCCGTCGAGATCACGCTCGAGCCGCAGGCGCCGGTCGAGTTCACGCTGCACCTGCGCATCCCAGCCTGGAGCGCCGCCGCCGAGCTGAAGATCAATGGCGAGGCGGTCAAGCTGGCTGAAATCACCAGCGACGGCTATGCCGCGATCCAGCGGACATGGAAAAAGGGCGACCAGGTGCGGCTCGATCTCGAAATGCCGATCGAGCGGCTCTATGCCAATCCGCAGGTGCGCCAGGATGCCGGCCGCGTCGCGCTGTCGCGCGGTCCGCTGATCTACTGCGTCGAGGCATCAGACAATGACAGCCAGCTGCATCGCGTGTCCCTGCCG
>NZ_RZQG01000616.1:0-3625 GCF_003998635.1 Mesorhizobium sp. M7D.F.Ca.US.004.03.1.1 | reverse complement strand
ATCTCCGGGTTGGGCAGGATGTCCAGCACCTTTTCCGAGGGCCGCGCCAGGACGACGCCGAGCGGGCTGACCACGATCGGCCGGTTGATCAGGATCGGATGCGCCAGCATGAAATCGAGGATCTTCTCGTCGGACCATTTCGGGTCGGCAAGGCCGAGTTCGGCATAGGGCGTGCCCTTCTCGCGCAGCAGGTCGCGCGGCGTCATGCCCATCGCCGCGATCAGTTCGACCAGCCTTTCGCGAGACGGCGGCGTCTTCAGATATTCGATCACCTCCGGCTCTTCGCCGGACTGCCGGATAATGGCCAGCGTGTTGCGCGAGGTGCCGCAATCGGGGTTGTGGTAGATGGTTATGGTCATCGCGCGGCCTTCTCGCTGGACATCGTGCTGCGGACGGCGCCGCCCTCTTCGTACCAGCCCTGGCTGCGGTTCACGATCCACACCACCGACAGCATGACCGGAACCTCGATGAGGACGCCGACCACGGTGGCAAGGGCTGCGCCCGAATTCAGCCCGAACAGCGCGATCGCGGCGGCCACCGCCAGCTCGAAGAAATTCGACGCGCCGATCAGCGCCGATGGTCCGGCCACGCAGTGGCGTTCGCCGCTGACCCGGTTGAGCAGATAGGCAAGGCCGGAGTTGAAATAGACCTGGATCAGGATCGGCACCGCCAGCAGCACGATCACCAGCGGCTGCGCGATGATCTGCTCACCCTGGAAGCCGAACAGCAGCACCAGCGTCGCCAGAAGGGCAACCAGCGACAGGGGCTGCAGCGCGGCGAGCAGCGCATCGAGCCCGCCTTGCCCGCTTGCCGCCAGCAACCGGCCCCGAACCAGTTGCGCGACGATCACCGGTGCTACGATATAGAGCCCGACCGACAGCATCAGCGTGCCCCATGGCACGGTGATCGCCGACAGGCCGAGCAGCAGGCCGACGATCGGCGCGAAGGCAACGATCATGATCGCGTCGTTGAGCGCCACCTGCGACAGCGTGAAATTCGGCTCGCCGCGCGTCAGGTTCGACCAGACGAACACCATCGCCGTGCACGGGGCCGCGGCAAGGATGATCAGCCCGGCAATGTAGGAATCGATCTGCGCGGCCGGCAGCCAGGGCCGGAACAGCCAGCCGACGAAGAGCCAGCCCAGCAGCGCCATCGAGAACGGTTTCACCGCCCAGTTGATGAACAGCGTCACGCCGATGCCGCGCCAGTAGGTGCCGACCCTGGCCAGCGATGCAAAATCGACGCGCAAGAGCATCGGCACGATCATCAGCCAGATCAGCACCGCGATGGGAATGTTGACCCTAGCGATCTCGGCCGAGGCGATGGCGCCGAACACGCCCGGCAGCAGATGACCGAGCGCGATGCCCGCGACGATGCAGAGCGCCACCCACACCGTCAGATATTTCTCGACGAAGCCGATGCCGGGCCGCGCTGTGTCGCTCGCGTTCAGAGCGTGATCGGTCATGATGGCTTTCCTTGTTCGGACGGCGCGCGATAGATGTTGAATATCCAGGCAGTCATCGCTGCCCTCAGCAGTCGCAGGTCACGGCATTGATGACGGGTCGGCAGAGTTCCGGCGCGCCATTGCAGCAATCTTCCATCAGATAGGCCAGCAGGTCGCGCAAGCCGGTCATGTCGGCGACGTAGCGCACGATCCGACCGTCGCGTTCGGGGCGGATCAGCCCGGCATGGGCGAGCACCTTCAGATGCGCTGACATGGTGTTCTGGACCGTGTCCAGCCTTGTCGCGATCTCGCCAGCCGGAATGCCTTCCGGCCCGGCGCGCACGAGCAGCCGGAAGACATCCAGCCGCGTCTCCTGGCCAAGTGCGGCCAGTGCATTCAAAGTGTCTTTCTTATCCATATATCCGAATCCTTGGATTTATGGATATCGGCTTCCCCGCGATCTGTAAAGCGTGTCCGCCCGCCATCAGGTGACGGCCAGCACCTTTCCCGTATCGTGCTGGCGCACGAAGTCCACGCGGGCGCCATCCCAGTGATAGCTGTAGTGCCGGCCCTGCACCGGAACGGGGATGACATCAGGCCAGAAGATGCCGATGCAGCCGCCGCCCGGCATGCGCACGCTGTTCCACACCAGCCCATCGCTGCCGGCAGCCCGCAACGCCCGCCCTTCCGCCTGCGAGGCGGTGTAGTCGTCCGGGTCGAGCACGCCTGGCACGGCGTTCACGTCATCGAGGCTGCGGTCGACGCCGCCGATCAGCACGCGGAAATCCGCTGTCCAGCCCGGCCCCTCGTTGGTGGCGCCCATGAATTTCTGATGGTGGTGGATGGTCTCGGCCAGCGCCACCTCCTCGCTGTCGCCGGCATAGTAGATCCCGTAACTGCCATCCGAGAAACGGCCTGGCCTGAGCGTCGAGCAATGCACGAAGGGCGCCATCACGAAGCTCGCGCCGGGACCGGAAATCCGCCTTGCGGCCGACACCTTGCCGAGGTCGCCGATCTCGAACCGGATGCGCGGGTTCGTTTTCGCCTCGACGGCGGCAAGCGCCTCCCAGTCGCGCGGGTCGGCAACGTCCTCGAAGAGGTCGATGGGCGGATGGATGGAGCGGATGATGCGGAAGGTCTGGTGCCAGTCGACGCGGCGACGGACCGCAAGCCCACTCACCATGCACCACGCT
Organism: Mesorhizobium sp. M7D.F.Ca.US.004.03.1.1; assembly: GCF_003998635.1. Classification (NCBI taxonomy): domain Bacteria; kingdom Pseudomonadati; phylum Pseudomonadota; class Alphaproteobacteria; order Hyphomicrobiales; family Phyllobacteriaceae; genus Mesorhizobium; species Mesorhizobium sp. M7D.F.Ca.US.004.03.1.1. Next base: position 988 of record NZ_RZQG01000616.1, on the reverse strand, counting down.
CCGCATCGAGCCATTCCCGCATCGCCGAGAGATCGGAGATTTCGCCGCGCAGCATCAGGTCGAGGGCCGACTGGCCGCCGAAGGTGGCATTGGGCTTGCGTATCCAGGCATAGCCGCGCGCCGGCTCCGTGAACAGATAGCGCAGGCCCTTGTGGATGCCCATCAGGTGCGCCATGCGGGTGCGCAGATCGCGGTCGATCCTGCCGATGCCGCCTTCTTTCGCCCCAGTCTTCCAACGCGCCCAGGTCCGAGCCGACATACCGCCAAGCAGGATGCAGGCCTCCATATCCGTGAGATTCCAGGCCTTGAACAGGTTGACCGTGGTGCGCGCCAAGGCGCCCGCCTCGTCATCCGAGATGACGCTGCCGACCGTGGCAGGCGTGGTGACGATGGACTGAAGCTGCATTTGTTGCCTCGCTATTGGCAGATATATAGCATGTATTTGCCAATTGGCAAGGAACGGCGTTGCGAGGCACAAGGCAAACTGGTTCGCACCGATGATCGGTTCCACCTTGGACCACCAATCGCCGAGGCCAGCGCCGCCCCTCATCGCCCTGCCGGGCACTTCTCCCCGTATAGTGACGGGGAGAAGGGGCTAGCCGCAACGCTGGCGCCCTACTTGCAACGCTGGTGATTGGCGAAACCGGCGATGGCAGCGTCCCTCTCCCCGTCACTATACGGGGAGAGGATGCCGGCAGGCAGGTGAGGGGCAGCGCCAACTTCGGGCGATTGGCCCAGATCCAGAAAGTTGCGCGCCACTTATCGTGGCGCGCCCCGACCCGTTTTACTCCGCCGCCTCATATCCCGCGATGCCCTTGATCTCGAGGAAATCCTCGAGCCCGTATTCGGCATATTCGCGGCCGTTGCCCGACTGCTTGTAGCCGCCGAACGGCAGGCCGGCGTCCCACTGGGGATAGTTGATGTAGACATTGCCGGTGCGCATGCGCGCCGCGACTTCGCGCGCCTTCTTCATGTCCTTGGCCTGGAT
>NZ_RZQG01000615.1:0-3634 GCF_003998635.1 Mesorhizobium sp. M7D.F.Ca.US.004.03.1.1 | reverse complement strand
ATTCAAGGGTGACATTCCAGCGATTTTCGTGGTCGACGACAACCGCCATGAGTCTCTGGTCAACGTTCGCACTCAGGGCAAATACACCGTCATCGACAAGGTGGCACGGCAATTCACCTTGCGAGCCGATGGCAAGACGCTCTGCCTATACAACCGGGCTCGACCCAACGCCATCGATCCAGTCGAGCAGGTCTACGGTCCAACGAAACTAACAGGCGGTTCCACCCTGTTCGGGTCCAGCGGAGGGCGGGGATGACCCAGATCGATTATAACCAACTGGACGGCAGCCCGACGGTGGCGCGCCGCGGTGCGGGTGTGGGTACCAAAATCGCCCTGGTCGGCCTCGGCGTGGTGCTCGTAGGCGCGCTGATATGGCTGAACTGGCCTCGCGAGCCGGTATCGCGCGATCTTCGCAGCGATGCCGAGGAAAACTTCAACCCGCCGGAGTTTCGCCCGCCGGCGTTGAACGAGCCGCCTCAACCTGCCGACGGCACGATCGACCAGATCGTGGTGCCCCCGCCGGCCGCCGACCAGAGTGGCACGCAGCAGGCTGACAATGTCGATCAGATCGTGCAGGAGGGCGCAGACCTTGATGCGCAGCGGCGCGCGCTGGAGGCACAAATGGCGGCCGAGGAAGCTCGCCGCAAGGCCGAGGCGGAAGAGGCCCGCCGCAAGGCCGCGGCTGAGGACGAGGCTCGCCGCAAGGCTGAGGCCGCCGAGCATGAAAAGGCGGTGTGGGAACGCTTGCGGTCGAACCAGATGGTGACAAATGGTGAAACCGGCTCGACGGATGCCGGCGCCCAGGCGGCACAGGTCGAAATCGCGCCCGACGGTCAGATCGTCCCGGTCCCCGGAGCCGACAGTGATCCCAACAAGGCATTCCTGGCACAGTCCGAGGCAAGCTCTTCCGGCATCGTCAAAGCAAAAATCTTCCGACGCACCGATGCGTTGATCCCAGAAGGAACGATCCTTCGCGGCTATTTGGAAACCGCTGTTAACACCGACCTTCCCGGCGCGGTGCGCGCTGTCGTGCGTGAGGACGTGTTTTCGCTCGACGGGAGGCGGATCCTCATTCCGAAGGGCTCGCGCCTCACCGGAGAATACCGCTCGGGGCTTGCGCGCGGACAAAAGCGTGTTTTCATCGTCTGGAACAGGGTCATACGCTCGGACGGCATTTCCGTCGATATCAAGTCACCCGGTGCAGACGCGCTCGGCCGCGGTGGCATGGGCGGCCGTGTCGATACGCACTGGGCTGAACGGTACGGGAACGCCATCATGCTTTCCGTTGTTGGCGGTGTCTCTGAATATCTGTCCTCGCTTGGCGACAGCAGCCAGGATGGACAACAGCGCCAGGTGTCGACGATCGATCCCGTAACCGGTGAGACGACGACGGTAACTTATGGTGGCAATGGCTCGCAGCGCGACGCCCGCGGCATCGCGTTCGATAAGTCATCGACCGCCCTGCAGCAACTCGCGCAAGAGGCGTTTCGCGACACACAGAACATTGGCCCGACAGTCTATGTGGACCAGGGCACATCGGTTGTCGTGCTGGTGCGGCGAGATCTCGATTTTTCGGATTTGTACGCCGATCCCGTTCAGGAAGAAGTTGCACGAATGAAGGCAGGTGGGCGGCCGAAGACGGCGATCGATCCGACGCCTCTCTACACGCCAAAGGATAATTTCTATCCCGGCTATGGGAGCCCGGTGAAATGAATGCCGTGCATCCCCTCCCCGACCCATGGACCAGAGCTCCGGTCCTGCGCGCTCATCTGGAGCCGATATGGCCCTATTTGAACGAAGATGCGGTGTCCGAGATTGCGATCAACAGGCCCGGCGAATTGTTCATCGAACGCCTTGGCGCGAAGGAAATGGAGCACGTCATCAAGCGCGAGGTCACGCCGGGCTGGATACGCAACATCTCGACGGGCGTCGCCTCGGCGACCAATCAGGTCATCAACGAAGAAAACCCGGTCCTGTCGGCCGCTCTACCGTCTGGTGAGCGCATCCAATGCATCTTGCCGCCCGCGGCTCCCGAAGGCGGGGCGATCTCGATCCGCAAGCAGGTCATCATGGATATGAGCCTTGATGCCTACAAGGATCTCGGCGCCTTCGAGAACACGGCGATGGGTGCCGGCTTGGCGCTTTCATCGGAAGAAAAGCGACTTGTCGAGATGCTACACGACACATCGCCAATGGACTTCCTGCAATATGCGGTGCGCAACCGCGTCTCGATTGTCGTTTCCGGCGGGACGTCGACCGGGAAGACGACATTCTTGAATGCACTCCTGAAGGAGATCCCGGTCCATGAACGGATCATCACGATCGAAGACACCCGCGAACTGAGGCTGCCGGCTCCCAACAACGTCACTCTGATAGCATCGAAGGGCGATCAGGGCCTTGCCAAAGTCTCCGCCCAACAGCTACTCGAGGCCTCCCTTCGCATGCGACCCGACCGTCTGTTGCTGGGCGAGTTGCGCGGCGCTGAAACCTTCGCGTTTCTCCAGGCGATCAACACCGGTCACCCGGGTTCGCTTACCACCGTTCATGCCAACTCGGCCCGGTCCGCCTACGAGCGGCTGGCGCTCATGGTCATGCAGGGCAGCTCAGGCCTCTCACGAGGCGAAATCCTCGACTACCTGCGCGAGGTCATTCCGGTGGTCGTCCAGATGGTCCGCACCGAGGGCGGACGACGCGCCATCAGCGAGATCAAGTTCACCAAGGCGGAGACAATCTAGCGAGGCCGTCCATGCAGAAAGTCGCAACAGCAATTTTCATGGTGCTCGTGGCGATGGCCCTGGGCGTCCTGTTCTTCACGGTCGCCTATGCCGCGATTGATTGGTACAGGACTGGCTCCCACGTCCTGTTTGACCAGCTGAACGCCAATCCTTTGCCAGTTGTTGGTCTGGCCTGGGCTGACGTGACCGCGAGAACTTTTGACCGGATGCAATACGCCGTTGCAGCGGGAGCATTAGGGTTTCTTTTGCCACTGGTCAGCTTGTTTCTCATGCGTCCGAGAAAGCGCAATGACTCTCGCTTCATGACCATGAGCGACGTATCAAAAACCGGCCTGACGAAAGTGGGCGGCGTCTTCGTTGGTCGAGCCGGCGGTAGGCTTGCCGAAATTCTGTCGCCCGGCCGCGATCAGCGCTCCGGCAAGATCCACTTGACGCAGCGCAAGCTGATTGGTGGCAAGAAATTGTGGATTGATGGCGATGATGTCGGTGGCTTTGTCATAGGGCCGCCGCGCTCCGGTAAAGGCACGTCTCTCATCATCCCGAACGCCCTGACCTGGCCGCATTCGCTTGTGGTTCTCGACCTGCGGGGCGAGACCTATGCGGCAACTGCCGGCTACCGTTCAACCATGAGCCGTGTGGTGCGTTTCGCGCCGGCTGATCCGGACGGCAATACCGCATGCTACAATCCGATGGACTTCATCTCGCTGGATTCGGCGCAGCGCGACATCGACCTTCGCAATATCGCAGCGGCGCTGTTTCCGCGCCCCCCTTCCAACGCAGATCCCTACTGGGTCAACGATGCCCGCCTTCTTTTTACCGGCATCGCGTCCTTCGTCATGGAATCGCCTGCGATCCCGAACCAGAAGAAGACCTTCTCTACAATCCTCGAGATCATGAAT